>NZ_JBKJYW010000502.1:0-4429 GCF_046715635.1 Serratia sp. (in: enterobacteria) | reverse complement strand
GATACGGCCAAAACCGTTGATACCTACTTTGATAGTCATATATTCCACCAGCTATTTGTTAGTGAATAAAAGGTTGGTTGTAAAATTACAAAAACCTTACCGAGCGTCAAGCGGAATCGTGTCAATTCTTGCTGCAAGTCAAACCAGAGGCCCGGTTTTGCACACAAATCGCACATTCCATTTACGTTTGTCCTCCCATCCATATGGGGGCAAACTGCCAAGTATAAAGTCAGTACGTGCAAGATATGTGATCAAAGTCACATATGGCGGCAGCGTAACCTTTATGCCGTACAGTTTAGGCTAAAAAGGCCTGCAGCGTTGTTAATTTTTTGTTATTATTACTCATTGTTTTCGTTGACATTATCCACCTTGCGGGAATAGCACAAATGGCTAAAGAGACAACCCCTACCAAACCGCTCACGGAACTGAATGAAATCCAACGTTATGTGACGCAAGAGCGTGGCACCGAAGCTCCCTATAGCGGTAAATTACTGCACAACCAGCGTGAGGGCGTGTACCATTGCCTGTGCTGTAACGCGCCACTGTTCTTCTCTGCCAGCAAGTTTGATTCTGGCTGCGGCTGGCCCAGCTTCTATCAGCCGGTTTCGGACGATGCTATTCGTTATCTTGATGATAATTCACATAATATGCATCGAGTCGAGATCCGCTGTGGTCACTGCGACGCGCATTTGGGACACGTGTTTCCCGATGGCCCGCAGCCGACTGGCGAACGCTACTGTGTCAACTCCGCGTCACTGAATTTCACCGACGACGAGAATGGCGAGCAAACGGCAGGTTAAGCTGTAACTAAACCAACAAAATCGATTCAGCTAATTATTCATCCGTGGGTGAGGAAATGCTCTGATGGAAGTAAAAGATCTGATTGCGGCCATGACGCCGGAAATCTACCAGCGGCTGGTGCTGGCTGTGGAATTGGGCAAGTGGCCGGATGGTGTAGCGTTGACGCCAGAGCAAAAAGAACACAGCCTGCAGGCGGTGATGCTGTGGCAGTCGATGAACAATGCGGACCCACAGCATATGAGCATTGGCACCGACGGGCAAATCGTGATGAAAAGCAAGCAGGAGCTGAAGCAGCAGTTTATGGCTGAGCCGTTGGTCAAGCTGAAACCGCAGTAACCTGGTGCTAGCAGGGCGATGTAGCCATCGCCCTGAAGGTTTTACTGCTTCTGCGGGCTTAAGCCTAAGCTTTCGGCTAGCTGGTGGGCCAGGCGGTTGTTATCGTCCGCGCCATATTCCCAGAACATCGCCCCTCCCAATCCTTTGCTCTTGATATACTCAGCCTTGATGGCTACCGAGCGCGGGTTCTCATAACTTATCGCGAACAACGGCTTGCCCGTGCCTGACTTCATCATCAGATAGGGCACCTTGGCCTCGTTATCCCAATGCGCGGTGAAGCGCCGTTGTGGGTCTTTCAGCATTTTGTTAACGATATCGTTGTACTTGATGTAGCTGTCTTTATCCAAATCCACGCCCAGCGACTTGAAAACGTCTTTTTCACGTGCGGTGAAATAGGGCTGGGTGACGGGATGCTTGGCCGCATCTGCCACATCCCAATCAATACCCGGCTCGGTGGCGCGTTTAGGTACCCGGCCATAGAAACCGATCCCCAGATTGAGCTGAGCAGGCTTCAGCCCGGCGGCCAGATAGTTGTTAACCACAAAGTCGGCGCTGTACTTGTCGGCGGCCGCCACGGTTGGCCATTGTGTTGAATCATAGAGGTTGGAGTTGAAATACTGGGTACCGTACGCCATGTCGTAGGTCATCAGATTGATGTAGTCCAGATAGGGCGCGATAGCCTTGACGTCCACCCATTCCTGCGGACTTTTGACGTTGGCCCCGACGGCGATGGTCAGCAGTTTTTCATTACCCAGGGCCTGATGCAGTTCGCTCAGTAGGGCGGTGAAATTGGCTCGGTCAGTGGGCTGGCTTTCCACCAATCCCCAGGCACCGTTAACCGGGTATTCCCAATCCAGATCGATACCATCTAGCTGATACTTGGCAATCACCTCCTGCACTGAACGGATAAACACCGCACGGCTTTCCGGTGTGGCTGCCGCGCCGGAGAATCCACGAGCTCCCCATCCGCCAACGGACAGCAAAACCTTCAGCGCCGGGTTTTGTTGGCGCAATGCGGGTAAGCGCTTTAAGTCTGCTTCGACTTTTGGGGAAAGATAGAGTTGGTGCAGGCGGGAGGGATCTTTCAGTGCCGGGTTGGTTTCCTCTTTTTCAGCGTTATAAATCAGGCCAAAAGAGTAATTGAGGTGGGTGATCTGGCTGACGTCCAACTGGTTGATATCACCGCCCGGCCCGGCGGTCACGTCGCCACTGCCGTTGAAGTAGCCGACAGAGAGATAAGGTGCTGCGTGCGCGATGCCCACGCCAGCCATACCGAGTTGCACCGCTACCAGCAAGGGCAGCAGTTTACGGGTTAAAGCCATGTTGTCTCCTTTGGTCAGCAAGGCTGACCTGAACCGCCTGTGGCGGTATCAATAAAGCCAGGCTCAGCAGGCCCCGGATGCGTATAACTTATTGATGCCAAAGCATCAGCAGTCATAACAGCAAAAGAGACGGGAGGGGACAAGGCAGCAGTGTAGAAGAATGGTGGGAATGTGAGCAGCGTCGAAAATAAAGTGGTTGGTGGGGGGGTACGGGGCACTAAGGTCAAGCTGCCCCGGAAATTGCTAGCGCTGAATAAACTGTGACAGTGTAACTAACTGCGCACCCGCCGACTCCATTTCTGCCAATGCGTGCTCGCTGTCAGCGGGTTGCAAATTGACACCGCGGCAGCCATCGATAATAACCTGGGTCTGATATCCCAAACGCAAGGCATCTAACACGCTGAATTTGACACAATAATCGGTGGCCAGCCCCATTACGGCGAGCTGAGTGATGCCTCGCTCCTTCAGCCAACCATCGAGCGCCGTTTGTGCCCGATGGCCGTTATCAAAGAAAGCACTATAGCTATCGATATCCGGGTTCTCACCCTTACGAAATATCGCTTCGATGGGTTGTTTGTCCAACTGAGGATGAAGCTCTGCGCCTGGGCTGCCCTGAACGCAGTGCACTGGCCACCAAATCTGGTACAGGCCTTCCAGTTCCCCAAGCGTACCAATCTGTGCGTTGGAGTTAATCGCAAAACTGCGATGATCCGCCGGGTGCCAGTCCTGGCTGGCAATCACCGTTTCGTTACGGGCCAGACTGGCTGCGATAGCCTGATTGGCGACGTCAATGGTGGCATCACCGTCTGCCACGCCTAAAGCGCCGCTGGGGCAAAAGTCGTTTTGTAAATCAATCAGCAGCAGAGCAGTTTTCATCAGAGTTCCCACTTCGGGTTAGCCCGCAGCGCTTAATTCGCCACGCAGGTCTTGTTGCATCAGGCTGCGGATCTCTTCTGGGGTCAGTGGTTGGCTCAACAGGTAATGCAGCTTGGTCAGCGCGGCTTCCACCGTCATATCAAAGCCGCTGATCACCCCAGCATGAGCCAGGGCATTACCGGTCGCATAGCCCTCCATATTGACCCGGCCAGAGATACATTGTGTCAGGTTGACCACTACGATGCCACGCTCGGAGGCATCACGCAATTCATCCACCAATTCGGCTTTTTGCGGCGCGTTACCGACGCCGTAAGAGCGCAGGATCAACGCTTTGACCGGTTGCAGCAGGAAGTTACGCACCACGGCACCGGAAATCCCCGGATAAATCGTCACCACGCCGATGGGCTGTGGCGTGATGTTATGCACGATCAACTCGCCGTTGCACGCAGGAGTTGCGATGCCGGTCTGGCGGCGTATGTGGATGCCGGCTTCCAGCAAGGGCGGCAGATTGGGAGAGGCGAAGGCATCAAAGCCGTCAGCATGTGCCTTGGTGGTGCGGTTACCACGAAACAGCTTGTTGTTGAAGAACAGGCTGACCTCGTTCACCGGATGATTGGCGGCCAGATAGAGGGCATTCAGCAGATTGGTTTGGCCGTCGGATCGCAATTCTGCCAGTGGGATTTGCGATCCGGTCACGATGACCGGCTTATCCAGGTTCTCCAGCATAAAGGACAGGGCTGAAGCGGTAAACGCCATGGTGTCGGTGCCGTGCAGAATAACAAAGCCGTCATAGCGGAAGTAATTCTGTTTGATGTCATCGGCGATATGCTGCCAGTCTTCGGGTGTCATATCCGAAGAGTCGATCAACGGGGCATATTCATGAATGGTGAAATCCGGCATTTCTGGCCGATGGAACTCGGGCATCAGCGCCAACTGGCGCTGTAGGTGGCCGGAAACGGGGATATAGCCCTGTTCGGAACGCTGCATACCGATAGTGCCACCGGTATAGGCGACGTAAATGGATTTCTTTTGCATGGCTTCGATCTTGTGGCTGTCAGATAGGCTGAATTATAGGGAGACAGCAGCAGAAAAAA
>NZ_JBKJYW010000501.1:0-12529 GCF_046715635.1 Serratia sp. (in: enterobacteria) | reverse complement strand
AGTGCTGACACTTCCAGCCCGGACTTACCGAGATAACGTGTTTGCATTCGGGAGTTCCTCCTATTTTATGTCGTTAAACGTCGAGTTTACGGCCGGCCAGCCATTCCACCATCGCCGGGTCGCGATGTGCGCGCTCTTTGCGTCATTTGGAAGACATCAAAGCCCACCAAGGGGATGGCAATACCCTTGTTCAGTTTGACTGTTTGCATGACGTTACCCTGCACTGTGGTGTGTGAAAAGCATAACGCAGAGTGATTTATTCTATTAGAGGGCGTAATTTGCTAGGGTTAATTAACTGGGTTCATTAATGAATGAACCCGGCTGGCACCTACGCGTTAAGCAGGATAACGACGAGGTGCAGAGGGGCGGCTATTCATAGTAAAGCGTATAGTGAAGCAACCGGCTAAATGCGCCTGAATTAATCGGCCCTGTTTTGGCAATGTAAGCCGAGTAAAGTAGTGTGTTATTGCCCGTTTTTATTTTTTGGCCAATGGATTTTCTACCAAAATACAGCGGGCTACCGTCACTATCCAGCAGCCCTAACGCGATACCACTCACGCCATCAACCGGGATCAGGCTGCCAGATGCGCCGGTACCCGTTCTATCAAACGCGATCTTGACGTTTTTATTCTCTGTATCGCAACCATAGAGATTGATGATAAAAGGAACCGGTGCGGATTTCCCTTTGGTATCCAACTCGGCGCTGGATATTTCGCCCATGTTGATCGTTTGATTGTCGTCACCGACCACGACATTGCAGGTGGCGACGGTGATCCTGCCCATAAACTGGGTTCTACTGCTCGCCGTAATTTCCGCATGAGCCGTGGTTGCCGACAACGCCGCGGCTAAAAAAAGTAAACATCTACTGTTCATTATTGCCTCGCTGACTATTAACACTCACGGCATGGCGACTTCGAAGGTCAGTACCTGGCTGTATTCACCATCCTTGATCTTTTTCAGATCCTTGGTGGTGGCGGATATTTCAGCCCGGATCCTTTTTGATTCGCTGATGCTGCTGATATCCTTAATAAAGCTGGAGTATCTATGGTTAAAGTTCAAGTAGCTACCTTTCCCTAAATCAAACAGCTTCAGACCGATCCCCTGTGGTGCACCTGAGCTATGGCTAATGCCCCAAAAGGTCGAGCTGATTGGGTAGCCGCCTTGGGTTTTGATTTCACCGGGCAGGTTATAGGCGCTGCCCATACAGGGGGTGGACTGGTCTGGTCCTTTTATCACGGTCATGGTGAAGTCCTCGCTACGGACTCGGCCACGGCTGAGATCGTCGGAAGAAATCGGCTGGAACGCCACCACGTCGGGGGTAACAACGGTCAAGGTACACTGCTTGATCGGTGGCCTGATTATACCGCCACCACTACCGCCACTGCCACCGCCAGGTTTAGGGTTGCAGGTTGTTCTATAGTCAAGGCCACAAATAGACAGGAAGGGTGAGTTAAGCGTCGACCAGTTTGCCTCTTTATTATCACCAGAAAACATCCAGAGCGTACCTACAGCGTCCTGCAAATCATAATAAGGATTTTGGTAATCATTGAGTTTGAAAACTTTTGGCTGTACGGTAAATTTAAAAGTTATGGTCTTGGTATAACGCGGCCATGCCGTTATCATACTCCAGCACTCTTTTTGGCAGGGAGCCAAACTGCCGTCACTCCACTCAAATGCTCTACTGTCATCCATCTTTTCAAGATTACTAAAGGTTTTCAGTGGGCCAATGCCGGAGATGGTCATCGTCAGGTTTTTCCAAACGTCAGAAGAAGAAATTTGCTCTTTTATATTAGTGAAGTTATAGGCTATTTTATCGGTTTTATCGCCAAGATTTATACATTGAACATTAATGGATACACTTGTGGAGTATATGCGATTGGGAATGTTCCAAACCCATCGATAGTCGCATTCCAAATAACCATCTTCGTTGTTTCGGCAATTATATTTCTCCGTGGTTAGACTGACTTGATCATAGATCGTGGATCTAAGATTATTCGGCGGGATGAGGTCTCCACCGGGAACGAAATCACAGGTAATATAAGCATCGGCCCAGGCGGTGTTAAAAGAGAACAGCCCTATGCAGAGGCTAAAGATAAACTTAATCATAACAATAGCCTCACTATTAAGGGTGTTTTTTACCGTCTTTTACCACCGCGCACTGGCTCGCTGTGCAATGATAGTTTAACGCGTTGTAAGAGCCGTAATCATTAATGTACTGTATTTGGATGGCCTGGTTTTTTACCAGCGCGTTCGGTAGCGTGACTTCACTCAGTGGCTTAAGCGTTATGGCCTCATCCGGCAGCGATAGCGCTTTGTTGGCTACGCTGAGGGTAGGCATAACGATATAAAAAGGCGTTGGGTTGACGATCTTCACCCCATTATCGATGGGGGTAAGCACTAACTTCTCCTGCCAAACCTCCGCGGCCATTTTTTTAAGGCTCGCAGGGCGGTAGAAGACCTTTATTTTAATCCGTAATGCTAACTGAATGACGTTGCTCTTATCCGATTTGGGCGGGATCTCCTGCAGGTTATAGAAAAACAGTGATTCTCTATCCTGAGGTAATTGGGCAGCCGCCGGCAGCGGGGTAATATTGACCTGTACCGTAGTATCTTTTTCCAGCCGTTGTAACGGTGGCAGCACGGTCAGGGGTGAGTTGATTTTTTCCTCACTTTCATTTTCTAACCAGCTTTGTGCCAGATAAGGTAATTTTTTACTGTGATTAATAATATTAACCTGCGCCGATTTTTCATCTCCCATAATAATCACGCGAGTTCTATCAATAGAGATCGCCGCGTTGGCCTGGGAAACGCTAAAACCTGCCAGCGTCAGGAGAACAAAGAGCTTGGTAGCATGTGGGAACATGGGAATATCCTTGTGAGATTATTGGGTTTTGCACACCATAGAGGAGGTGAAAGTCAGCGACACATTCTGGCCCTGCAGGCTGAAGGAACATTGTCGGCCAGCCGCATCCATCGCTTTCAACGTGGAATCATTGCTGACCCCGGAAATATAGACCTCACCGTTTTCCCCCACCATGCCAACGCTTCTCTTCTCTGCGGCGTCTTCAACGGTGGTGCCAAACGGGATTGGCCGGCCCTGGGAGTCGGTTAAGCGAATAAATGCTTTGATCCCCCGGTACACATTCAGTCTGCGATAACCAATCGCCCCTTTGGTTAGCACCGTTTGGATGTTGGCGATCGAGCTATCAACATCATCAGGGAGCCGATTAACATCAACCGAGTAATCGGTACGGTAATATTCCGGGACGTCATTGATGATGGCCAACCCTTGGGCGTTGGTGGGCTCGCTGCGGCTACCATTACCGACATAAACTCCGGCAATACCGTTGGTATCGACCAGCAATCGCGAGTTTCCGGAGTAACCTTCACGGTGCATGACGGCACCATGAGCGGTGGCCGTGAAGCCAGACTTAATGCTGCCGCCTAAATAGTAATCGTTGTCGCTGATCGAGGCGTTTAAGGTGGTGGCGACTTTATCCATTTTTTGCGAGGAGTTGGCATTGATTTTGCTTTGGCTCAATGAGTCAAAGGTGCTTGCGCCCACTGACCAGGTATTATCGGGATCAACATTATTGGTATAGGACAGGCTAGGCGATAATTTGCCGTTGTTGGTACGCATCGCGGTATTCATATAGGTTCTGGAACCGAGCGGGATATTAAAGCTCAGATAGATCGAGTTATTGTTTTTCTGGCTCTGTGAATAAAAGCTTTTCTTATACTCAGTCCGGTTAACCGAGAGATAGGTACTGATATTTTTCATGCCGGCGAAGTCAAAGGATTTTGACACGCTTAACCCGTAGGTATTACTGTCGGAAACGTCCTGCCAGTAGGTTTGCTTGGTATAAATGGCGTTCAGTGAGAAACCGAGATCGCTAAAGCTCTTGCTGGCGACGATATTGTAACTTTCCTTGCTGGTGCTGGCGTAATCCGGGCTGGTTTTCATGGTGATGAAATCATTCAGCGTCAGGAAGTTTTCTTCTGAGAAACGGTAGCCCGCAAAGGTAATCTGGCTATCAATGCTGTCGAACATTTTTGAATAGTTGATACGGTAGCTTTGGCCGCGCAGGCGGGAGTCTGTCAACTGTGCGTCGGTGTGGGTTACGTCAAAGGAGAGGGCGCCAAGCACGCTCATATCGTAACCAATCCCCCCGTTGATGGCGTAGTACTGTTCGTTGGTAAGGATAAAACCGCCAAACAATGAAGCGCCGGAAAGGATGCCCAGGGAGGCTTCACCAGTGGCTAGATAAGGGTTGAAACCCCCATTGTTTTCATTCGATTTCCCCAGCATGGCTTTATAGCGAACATGACCTGAGCGCGTTAGGAAAGGGACGTTGGAGGTTTGAATGGTTGAGGTTCTCTCTTCACCATTTTCCTCGCGGATGGTCATTTTTAGCTCGCCAGAGGTCGTGTCGGTGAGATCGTTGATGATAAAGTTACCGGGCGGCACCATCCTTTCATACACAACGTTATTATCGCCACGGGTGATGGTAATTTTGGCGTTACTGTTGGCGATCCCTTCGATGACTGGCGCATAACCACGCAATGCCGGTGGCAGCATGCGATCGTCACTGGCAATGGCAACCCCGGTATAGTCAATGGAGTCGAAAACATCGGATGAAAGGTAGTTTCTGCCCATAGTTAAATGAGCACCGGCATTATTGAGTGAGCGCGCCAGGTAAGCCGTTGGCGTGCTGAAGCGGGATTGTTTTTCGCCCTGTTTGCTTTTATATAAAAATGCCTGGTGACTACTTCTCAGGCGCCAGGCACCGTAGTTCACACCGGCAGTCCCGTAGCCAGATAATGACAGGTAGTTTGACCCCTGTTTATTCTGATAGACGTTACCGCTGGCAGTATAATCGAGCAGGATGCCGGGAATGCCTTCATCCCATTGTGCCGGCGGTGTCCAATTGGGATCGTTATAATTTAACGCGGCCTGCGGGATCGTTAGCAACAGTTCGCTCTTTTTACGATCGATTCTCACCGTGCTGCCTTCATAATCCTGGACGATAATGCAGGTGCTGTCCCCAGGGGCCTGGTGTACCATCATCCCCTGCAAGGCACTACTTTTTAAATCAAATTTCTGCAACAGTTCCGGGGTAAAGCAAACCTTGCTGTCAGCGTCGAGATCGACTATCTGGAACTGGAGGGTGCTGATAGTTCTATTATTCAACTTTAGTGAAAGCAGATAGTTCCCTGCAGGAATATAATCAGGGCGTGAAAAATTACTCAGACTGATGCTTTGTTTATCGAGAATGTCCAAAGCTCTGGTTTCAAACTCAATGTCATTATTTTTTGCATAGGCTGAGTGTGCAACAGCGATAAAAAACAATAGGGTTGAAACGGATGAGTAATTTTTCTTATTGTTCATAATGATAGTTTCTGAACGCTAGTAAGTAGCAGGCTTGGTCAAGCCATGCCTGCTAAGGTGACAATTACCATTAATGTACTTGGGGAAGTTTTAGAGGTAGGTCAGAGAGAAGCTGGTTAAGGCATCATAGTGACCAGCAGTGACGGTTTCCCCTTCCAGAGAGACTACCTGAGCGGAGAATTGCAGGGTGTTATCACCGGTGCGCAGGGTATAAGGCTCAGATTTTGTCGCAATCTTAACCTGTTTGTTAGATGAATCTAACAGGCGGATGGCCAGACCCTTGGCATCACCGCTGACCCCCAGGAAACCATTGGCACCACCGACGGACATACCATCGAAACGTACGTTGACTTTGGTTTCAGCGGCAGCCTTAGCATCAAACGTGCAGCCGATCAGTTTGATTTTAAACTCGGTTGGGGTGGCGTAACCGATAGTGGTCAGCTGGGCATCAGAAACTTGGCCCAGGTTGATGGATTGGTTGTCGCCATCAATACCCGGAGCTAAACCGCAAGGGGCTTTTAATACATAACCCTTGAACAGGATCTGGCCATTACCTTGGGAACCAGGGGGAACGTCAGCCTGAACGGTACCGCTCAGCGCTAAAGAGGCTAATACGGTGGCGGCTAGCAGGGTTTTCTTGATAGTCATTTTTAATCTCCATATATACATGCTGTCTTTGGTATAAATCGGCTATACCTTTCCTTGAGGTTGCTCATATAAAAGGCCTCACACATGGCGCCTGTTTTGTTGCCAGGTGTGAGGCCTCTTAAAAACTATAAATCATTAGAAATACGTCCTTTTTAGCTAGCCAATCCTTGGAAGGATAGACTTACACAGCACATTGGGTTAGTCACTGTCCATTTTTGTTGCTAATTTTGGTATTTATAATAATTATAATTTGGGTGGTTATAATTAATGTAAATTGGATTATTTATCTTATTAATTCCTTTTAATTCAATTGGTTGCTTGTGTTTTTATGTAATTTTATAATAAATAACATAATCATTGACATTATTAATCATTATCGCTAGGTTGTTTCTCATTTTGATTTGCTGCGGTTTTTAGTAATAGATGAGCTGAAATGGAGTTTGTGGTGTGGTCGTTTCAATAATCAATGGCAGGAGGCGTGAAATTGGTCTGGATGAGGGCTTGGATGCTGCGATAGAGGCTTATTATAATGCGACTCAGAAAATCTATCTGACTCATCCTCTCTATTTTAAGGTGATGTTTAAAGCCAATCGGATTATTATTTTTTTGGCCATATTAGGTGGCTATTACACTTTGGATAATCCTTCCTTCAAAGAGGTTAAAAAACTTTGCATCAACAATGAATTGTTAAGCACTAATGCCTTGGATTCATTTATCTCCTTCTTGCAGGTAGGAGGGCGCTTAGCGATCACGCGTGATGGACAGGATAAACGCAAGTTAACCTACCAACCGACAGCCAAAGGGGTGAACGAGGTTCGCGAGTTGATTAATAGTCTGCTGCTGACTTACTCGATGATCTACCCTGGGGTCGATCTTGCACAGAGGGTTGATCATAGTGATTTTATGGCGGATTTTTTCAAAAACTATACGCAGGTTATAGTGAAAGAGATGTTTGTGTATGACGCGGTGCCAGATAGCCGCGCATTTTTGACCAAGGATGGGGGGCATATGATGATGTTTCACCTGTATGTCGAAAGCCTCAGGCAACGAACGTTAGCAGTACAATACAATTACTTAAAAGCTTCGGCGGCGTTTTCGGTATCCCGCTCGCATATCAAGCGGTGTTTTCAGGCAGCCGAACGTTTGGATCTGTTGTATTTGAAGCAGGATGGCAAAACCATCGAGCTTAAACCCCGTTTTATCGACATGGTGAGAGAAGCCTTTTGTTTTTATCTGGCGACCGTGGAGTATGGCGTTTTGGGGGCGCGTTAGCCGGCTTGACGAGCGATGTTGATTTGGGGGAATCTAACGCACTGTCTGAAATTAACGTCAACTGACCGTTAACTTTTTAATGGATTAACCCTGATGGATAACCTTGCTCGGCTGTTCTCCTCGTTGCAAACCCGCCTACGCCCGGAAGACGTGGCTGAACTGATCCTCACGCAGTTGGGGGATTCCTTGACGCTGGTGGAAACGGCTCTGCTACGGCAGGCGGCGGCTGGGTCACTGAAGTCCGGCCTGGTACAGATGACCTCGATGATGCAGGAGTTTCGTCAACCGGTCGCTCCAGAGAAACAGGTGGCGAAGGCAGGGGAGCTGTTTGTTAGTGCGCCGACGTTGGACTCCATTGATTGCAGTGATATTCAGCAGATCAGGCAGTTGATTGAGCAACTGTCGGTGGAGATCCAGAAAGTCCCGGGCAGTAATAATTTTATCGCCGATCGTTTCAGCCGTGCGCAGCGGCAGCAGGCGGGAATGGAGATTTCCAAACGGCGCTACAACAAGCTGTTCCGTTTTCTGCAGCGCTTGGAGAACAAGCTCGCGACTTATCAGTTGGAAACGCAAAAATATCAGGCGACCCGGATGGCCAAGTCCGGGTTGGCAATGTTGATCCGTTATGAGGATTTTGCCTCCACGCCGGACGTTGCCTGCTTTATTGCCTGGCTTTCCGCCCGGATGAACCGCCGCAGCGTGTTTACCAACCAGGCACAGGATCGCGCCTTTGACCAGGTTGCCGAGTTGCTGCTAGCACGGGTGCAACAGGTGCCGACCTCGGCGGGCTGGTATGCTATTGCCCATATCATGCCGGATCGTGACATCGTAAAGCACCTCGACGACCGGCAAAAGCTGAGCTTGTTCACACACTATCTGGCGCAGCTCAACGAACTGGCCGGATTGCTGCAATTGGTCTGGCAACGCAATACCTTCAATCGCCAGACCATGATCGTGAAGCGTGGCGATGATTCCTCCACCTGGAATGCCCTGGCCGGAGCCTGGAACAGCGCCCGGCAAGGGTGGCTTGCGCTGGCTGAGGTATTGGGTATGGAGGGGATAGTCGAACAGATGTGCCTGGGTAAAGTGCTACGCCTGATGGCCGGGGACGTCGCCGCCTGGCACTATCAGACGGGCGGTGGGCTAGAGCCGGATACTCAGGTGTGGGCGAATCTGCCTTTCCCTTGGGAGGTATTTTCTGGTGCCAGAAGCTGTACCAAAGCTGATGTGCAGCGGGTCTGTGCGCAGTTTGGCGTCGATCCTTATAAAAAGGGTTGGATCAGCCCACGTCACAATCGGCAGGCGGTGGCTTTTGTGCCAACGCCGGAGCTGGTTCATGGTGTGGTGGTGGATAAGCCAGAGATCGCCCTGATACTTCGCAAGGCGGGCTATTTTTCCGGTAAAGGCGGTTAGCCCCTCTTGACCGGGCTGACAGGCCGTAGATAATAGCCCTAACTCTGGTATAGCTCAGTGGTAGAGCAGTCGGCTCTGGGACCGACTGGACACAGGTTCGAGCCCTGTTGCCAGAGCCTTTCATTTATCCTGTCAAAAAATATCAATTTTATTTGTGGTTACCGGCCTTGCCGCCACGGGCCATGACGTGCTTTTTGGCTCACCTCATCCCCTTGGGTAAGCTTTTGAATATCGTCAATGTGCTATGATTAGCTTGGTGATTCAATACCATGTGGTTTAAATGCGTTACTTCTTTTGCTAGTTATCAGTGACTGCCTGAGAAAAGCATTTTTATCTGATTGACTCTTTATAAGTAAGGATAGTTGTATAATGAAAGTTATCCGCTCGTTGATTAAAGCCACCACCGCACTTTCCCTCCTAGCCATCAGTATCACTTCAACCTATGCAGACCTTATCCCACTGGCCGGAGAGGTCCAAACCGATCAGTTCGCGGCGAAAGTGGTTTCAGTCGACCAACAAAACCGTGTGGTGGTTTTGGCTGGGGCAGAAGGGCATAACGTCAGTTTTAAACTGACCGATCAGGCAAAGGATTTAACCCATTTAAAGGCGGGGGATACGATTCAAGCCACGATAGTGCGCTCGCGCATCGTTAAACTTGATACTGACCTGGATAAGGCTGCACCGGCGATCACTAGCCTTTATGAAGAAAGCAATGCTACCAAGAACAACCCTAATCCTAACGTCAATGCCGTGCATCAGGTCAATCTGACCTTGAAAATCACGCATATTGATGTGAAAAAGCACGAAATCACCTTTGAAGGGCCAGCGGGGCGTCAGAAGGTCGTTTCTGTTGAAGATCCTGCTATCCAGGCGCGCCTGAAAGATCTGAAAGTGAATCAGAGCGTCGTAGTGACCTATACTGATTTGCTTGATATACGTGCCGATCACACCAAGAAGTAAGATTGATAAAGCCTTAACCGGCTTCCTACCTTGGGGCGCAGCATACTGCGCCCGCATAGATCAGCAATGAGCGACCTCTTCGCCAAGCTGCTTCAAAATATCCTGACGTAACAGAAATTTTTGTATCTTGCCCGAGGCGTTACGCGGCAGGCTGTCCACTACCACCAGATGTTCAGGGTATTTGTATTTGGCGACCCGTTTGCGGCCAAAGAACGCGATGACCTCCTCCAAAGAGAGTGAGCCGTAAGCAGCCTTAAGCACCACATAGGCGCAGGATCTTTCCCCTAATCGTTCATCCGGCATGGCGACAATCGCGGCATCATGGATACGCGGATGTTGCATCAGGATATCCTCTACTTCGCGGCTGCTGATATTCTCCCCGCCGCGCACAATGATATCCTTCTTGCGGCCGGTGATTTTAATGTAGCCGTCGGCATCCATGCGGCACAGATCACCGCTGTAGTACCAACCATCCTCGTCCAGCGCACGGGCGGTCAGCTCGGGCTCATCCAGATATCCCAAAAATACGTTGGGGCCACGCGAGGCTTCTTCACCTTCTTCGCCGATGGGGAGTGGGTTGCGCTGTTTATCCACCACTTTGATTTCTACCCCAGGTGCGGCAAAACCGTCGGTGTTAAGCACGCGGGAAAGGGGATCGTCCAGGTTGACCACCGCATGTGGCGAGCTTTCCGTCGAGCCGTAGACGCTGAGCAGTTTAATGCCCATTTGCAGGCAATCCTGGGCAATTTTTTTCGGGATGGTGGTGCCGCCGCACAGGAAGAAGCGTAACGATGAGATGTCGTGCGGCTGCTGTTGCAGGGTGCATAACAGGTCATAGACAAAAGGCGTTGCTCCGAGCACGCAAGTACAGCGCTCTTGTTGCAGCAGGGCAAGGCAATCGAGCGGATTAAAGATATCCAGCAGGACGCTGCGTGCGCCAATCAGAAAGGGGGCCGTCACGCCGTGCAAGAAACCGGTCGCATGCCCTAGCGGTGCGGGCATCAGGAAGGTATCCAGCCAGGTGAGATTGAGCCGCGCGCAGTAGGCACGCTCGCTGGCCAGAATATTATTATGCGTCAGCATCACGCCTTTGGGTTTGCCTTCGGTGCCGGAGGTAAACAGCACGGCGGCCAGTTCATCGCCATGCACTCTGACCGGTGTGGTCAGTGGCGGAGTATCCCGTAACAACTGGCTAAGTGCGGGGGCGGACGTTGCGGGGGATAGCTTGTCGACGGCAACGACCTCTAGCAGATCGGGTAGTTGATCTCGCAGCGTCAAAATGAGGTCAATGGGCCGGGTATTTCTGAACGAGGTTGGTGCGAACAGCACCTTGGCCTGGCATTTGTTCAGCACCCAGACCAGCTCTGCTTCTCGCCAGGAGGGGAGCAGGGGAACGGAAACGGCTCCCGTTTTCAGGCAGGCCAGGTAGATCACGGTAAACTCACACCAGCCGGGAAGCTGAAATGCAACGCGGTCGCCCGGTTGGATCCCCAAGGAGATCAGCCATGCCGCCAGGCTGCTTGCCGCGTGGTCTAGGGCGGCATAGGTATAGGAAGTTCCCCGATTGTCGATCACGGCAATCTTTTCCGGCATGGCCAGCAGGGTTTGATGCCAGTAATCAGCAAGCGAGGCATCGCCCCAAAAACCTTGCTGCCGGTATTTGGCCCGGCGTTCAGGGTTGAGTTTTATCGTGACACTCATTGGTTTATCTCTAATAAAAATGTCTGGGATGTGGCCCCTCACCCTAACCCTCTCCCACAGGGAGAGGGGACAGATCGAGTTCGTTTTGGGTGCAGAAATCTACCTGGTCACCGCACTAATCAATTCCTTTTTGCAGAAGAAACAGATCGATCACGGAATCTAATCTCGGCACCGTACCAGCTCCCTCTCCCTGAGGGAGAGGGTTGGGGTGAGGGGGCAAGCACGATCTGGCAGGCAGACGCTAACAGGATCAGCCGTAGCGAAACTCGACGCCAAACGTTCCCAGAGGATATTCCCACTGCTCAAGAATAGTGTCGCCGCACAGCACGCGGCAGGTCCCGCATTCCAGGCAACCGGCAGAATCGAAATGGATATTGCCCGCGCTGTCTTGCTTATACAGCCCGGCAGGGCAGGCCAGCATCAGCTTACGGAACTCATCCATGTTGGGGTTATCTACCAGAATGATGTGCGGGTGGCCCTCATTAACATGGAACTTGTTGATGCCCAGCTTGACGTCTACGTTGACCGGATTTTCACTGCTCATAGCGCTGTCGCCCCTTTGATGCCGTCTTTCAATAAATTCATCAGCCCAATCTGTTTCACCCTTTTCATCAGGGCCTTACGCACTGGCTGGGTAGGGCTGCCATCGATGGTGAACATATCCCCCATGATGTCCGCGACCATGCGCGGATACTGGGTAAACAGGCGCGGGTTTTCCATCAGCGCAGGGATTTTGCGGAAGTGATGCACCTCATGCATCACGCAGTTTTGCTCCAGGGCATGCTTATATTCCCCCAGGCTGCTGGCGGAAAAGTTCTGCCGCTGCTTAGCCGCAATGGCCGTATTGGCAGCCGCCTGTGCCGATGCAATGGCGAGATCCATGCCGCGTATGGTAAAGCCCAGGTTCAGGCAGAACCCTGCCGCATCGCCGACGATCATCACGCCGCCGTCAGCCAGCGTAGGCACCATGGCCTTGCCGCCTTCCGGAACCAGGTGTGCACCGTACTCGAGCAGCTTCCCCCCCTGGATCAACGGGCGAATGGATGGGTGCTGCTTAAAGTCCTCCAGCATCTGGGGCACGCTTTTCCCCGCGTGGCCAATTTCCCCCAGGCCGCAGACCAGCCCTAGAGAGATGGAGTCCCGGTT
>NZ_JBKJYW010000500.1:0-9947 GCF_046715635.1 Serratia sp. (in: enterobacteria) | reverse complement strand
GTTCACAACGTCCCGTTGGAAAAGGTGGCTATCCTGCCGGATAACCTCACTTTCGAACAGGGTGCTGCCTCGTTCCTCAAAGGGTTGACCGTACATTATCTGCTGCGCCAAACCTATGAGGTCAAGCCAGGCGAGGTATTCCTGTTCCATGCCGCCGCCGGGGGGGTTGGGCTGATCGCCTGCCAGTGGGCCAAAGCGTTGGGTGCCAAACTGATCGGCAGCGTGAGTTCTGACGAGAAAGCCGAGCAGGCATTGCGTGCCGGAGCGTGGGCCACCATCAATTATCGCCAGGAAAACATCGCCCAGCGCGTAGCTGAACTGACCAACGGCGAAAAGGTTAACGTGGTCTATGACTCCGTAGGGCAAAGTACCTGGCAGGACTCCTTGAACAGCCTGAAGCGCCGCGGGCTGATGGTGAGCTTTGGTAATGCCTCCGGCCCGGTTACTGGCGTCGATCTGTCGTTACTCAATCAGAAAGGTTCGCTGTATGTCACCCGCCCTTCACTCAACGGTTACATCACCAACCGTCAGGAATTGCAGTTTGCCAGTAACGAGCTGTTTTCGCTGATCGGTAGTGGTGCGATCAAAGTTGACGTGAAGGAAGCACAGAAGTTTGCGTTGGCAGATGCCCAGCGGGCACACCAGATCCTGGAAAGCCGCCAGACCAGCGGTTCCAGCCTGCTGATCCCTGGTCTGTAGCGCCAATAAAGAAAGGGCTCCGTAAGGAGCCCTTGCTAGTTTACTGCGCTTTGTAGGGGTAGAGCAGAGTCCGCCAGAGATGGGGGTTGCTTTAAGCAACACTCTCGTCAGCTCTCGCGGTGATGAAAATGATTAGCATCACTGCTGCGGGAGTCATCCTAGCAGCCCCGATAAGTAAAAAATATGTTTAATGTGCCGCATTCGCATTTAAAACATCAAGCTGTGATCCTCGCCACACTAGCAAGCAATCTGTAGGGTGAATTTCAGCGTGACTGACTGATATTTCGGCAAAAAATATTAATAGCGGCGTACCTGTGGTTTCTGCATTGAGCGGTATATCCACACGCCAACCACCGCCAGGATCAGCCACGGCAGCAGTTTAAACACCATGGCAAACAGCCCACCCAGCAGCATAAAAGCCGCGGCCACAAATAATGCGGCCATCACGCCCAGCAGTGAAATACCGGTTACCAGCAGCATAGCGACAAAGCCGATCAGAAAGAACAGTTCTAACATGGGTTGCTCCTTGGCAAAACAATAGGTCTGTCTTGTTCTTTACAAGAAACGTGCCAACTTGAATTTAATGATAACTTATTGAAATTATGTAAAAATAGCGCCACACCTCGTGACGCTATTAGTCAAAAAAACCAACTTTTAGTCAAGTTTTTTGCCGATTATGCCATTTCGGTGCGCGGTGAACGCACCAAAGCCAAAGCCTGCTCAACGGTGCGCACATCGGCTCCTGGCTTATGGGCATTTTCACTCAGATGACGGCGCCACTGCCGCGCGCCAGGGATCCCCTGGAACAAACCAAGAATATGGCGGGTGATGTGGCCCAGATAGGTGCCGTTCGCTAGCTCGCGCTCGATGTACGGATACAGCGACTCGATAATCGCCACGCTGTCCATTACCTCGCTCTGGTGGCCGAAAATCTCGCTGTCCACCCGTGCCAGAATGCCTGGATTTTGGTACGCTTCGCGCCCCATCATCACGCCGTCCAGATGTTGCAGATGCTGTTGGGCTTCTTCCAGCGTTTTCACGCCGCCGTTGATCGCAATGGTCAGCGCCGGGAAGTCACGTTTTAACTGATAAACGCGCGGATAGTCCAACGGAGGGACTTCGCGGTTTTCTTTCGGACTCAGGCCGGAAAGCCAGGCTTTACGGGCATGAATGGTGAACATATCGCATTCTCCGCGCCCAGCGACGGTAGCGATAAAATCACACAGGAATGCATAGCTGTCCTGGTCATCGATGCCAATACGGGTTTTTACCGTCACCGGGATCGACACCACGTCGCGCATCGCCTTGATACAGTCGGCCACCAAGGTCGCCTGCCCCATCAGACAAGCACCAAACATGCCGTTCTGTACCCGATCCGACGGACAACCGACGTTAAGGTTGATCTCGTCATAACCACGCTGTTCCGCCAGTTTGGCACAGTACGCCAGTGCAGCCGGATCGCTGCCCCCGAGCTGCAATGCCACAGGGTGTTCTTCCTCACTGTATGCCAGGTAGTCACCTTTACCGTGGATGATCGCACCGGTGGTCACCATTTCGGTGTACAGCAGCGTTTCCTTGCTCAGCAGACGGTGGAAATAACGACAATGGCGATCGGTCCAGTCCAACATAGGGGCAATGGAGAAACGATTGGCGGCGTATTTACTGGCTTCGCTTGGCTGGTGCACTGATTTGGCAGGGATGGCTTTTTCGTGGTCCTGGTTCATGTTCGCTCGTTCTGTGTATTTTTTCGTTCTCTGTCCCCTGCTGTCTATACGCAGGCCAGATCGTTGGGGGAGGGAGAGGCATGCCTTACTATAACATAGAGAAACGGCCAAAACCTGACGGGCCTATTGTTGCCAACGAAAGATAAACGTGATGCTAAACACTCGATTTTAGTCGTATTCACCACCTAAAAAGTCATAAATTTGAATAAAATCCTGATTTTTTTCAGCTGCTTGTTTTATAGCCTGCTTTTAAAGATAATCCGATCGCCATCACTGAGATGGAATATTAATAGCAGGATGCTTTATGAAAAAATTTGTAATTATTTTCAGTATGTTAGCCATGTCATCTTCTGCTTTTGCAGGTGAGTTGACCGATACTTGTAAAAAATTCGTTGGCGAATTTAATGATTTAATCGTTGAAGCCTCTAAAAATGAAGCTGCAAAAGCTCAGGTGGAGGTGTTAAAAGCTCAGATGGAACAAGCCAAAGAGCAGATGGCCGCCGCACCAGCGGAACAGCAAGATCCCGCCTGTCAGCAAGGAATTGAGATGATGGGTCAGATGAAAGCCTCCATAGGTCTCAAATAAGTTTGCGTCAGTGCTACTTACGGGCCTCATCCAGGCCCGTATTCAAATAACGCTTGGCCATTCATTCATACAGAAAATTATGTAGCTCCCTCAACCTTCCAGCCTAGCCCCCTTCACCTCTGTTTAATTTTCTCAGAATGAGAGAAATCAAAGCTTATTACCTACTGAAATACTTTAATTATCAATAAAATAGACAAACCGGACAACAAAAATCAAGAACGCGTCATTCATAACAGTGTTTAATACCGATTCACTTTAAGCCTCAGACCACTGAATAGCGCTACTCCCATTGTCGGATCACGCAGCAAGGCTGCCCCAAGGCTAATACGTGAGCCGGGATATCCTCGGCGATTGCGTTGAAACATGATAAAATCGGCTTCTTTGCGTAGCCGGATAATTGCCATGAACTCAACCAACCAGGAAAAGCTGCTCGCGCAGGCTGAACAACTCTGTCAGCAACGCAACGTGCGACTAACCCCGCAACGGCTGGAAGTGTTACGCCTGATGGCTGAGCAACCCGGCGCCATCAGCGCCTACGATTTGCTGGATTTACTGCGCGTGGCGGAGCCGCAGGCCAAGCCTCCTACGGTTTATCGCGCACTGGATTTTTTGCTGGAGCAGGGGTTTATCCACCGCGTTGAATCGGCAAACAGCTATGTGCTGTGCCATCACTTCGAACAACCGATGCATACCTCCGCCCTGTTTATCTGCGATCGCTGCGCGCAGGTCACGGAGCGCACTACCGAAGGGGTGGAAGAAACCTTGCAGAAACTGGCTCAAGAATCAGGGTTTGTGCTGCGCCACAGCGTAGTGGAAGCCCACGGTCTGTGTTCAGCTTGCGTGGTGGTAGAAAATTGTGAAAACCAACACGATTGCGATCATGACCACAGCATTGTGATAAAGAAAAAATAAGCAGATTGGATTGCAGGAGGGAGCGGGTACATCCTTGTTCCCGTGGCCGTGTCAGGGGGGAAATCTGCCAGGCCGGATGGTGTCGTAGCGCCGCAATACTCAGCGGCTCATCGTGCTACCAACGATACTTGCTGTGCTCTTCCCAGGCTTTGACTTCTTTTTCGGCTGCCTCTTTCTGGTAGCCATAGCGTTCCTGGATTTTACCGACCAGTTGTTCGCGTTTCCCTTCGATAACGGTGATATCATCATCGGTCAGCTTGCCCCATTTTTCCTTCACTTTACCTTTAAACTGCTTCCAGTTACCGTCGGCTTGATCTTTGTTCATAATCTCTCCGTTACTCTTGGTTGTCAGTTTTAGATAACTCTGGCTGGACTTAACTGAGTTAAATTTTAGTCTATCTAATGCATCCGTTGCCAATTAAGCGCGGGCTTAATTCGCCAGCCACGTGATTAACTATAGTCACCCATCGCGAAAAGCGCCTGCAAAGCAGCATGAAATCTTGATGAGAAAAATCTTAATAGCAAAAAACGCTATTAAAACAGTAAGCAAGCGAACCAAAACGACGGTGTGACATGTAACAAAATATAAATTAACGCCCCGTATCATCAACTAAACTGGCCTATCTACCGAGCATTACCTATCGCTAATGGGGGATGAAAACCAGGTGCCTTGCACACTATGACGGTGCCATACCCAGCCCAAAGCAGCCCCGCGCAGTGCCAGGAATACCGCCAGAGCCAACCATAAACCATGGTTACCCAATACCGGCAGGGTGAACAACGTCAGCCCGTAGCCCGCTGCGGCTACCGCCATGCTATTACGCATCTCTGCGCCACGGGTGGCGCCAATAAACATACCATCCAACAGGTAGCACCAAACCCCCACCAGAGGCAGTACCACCTGCCAGGGCAGATAATGATTTGCCAACGCACGCAGCTCCGGCAGGGAAGTTAGGCCCGCCACAATCTGCTGCCCGGCAAACAGATAAATAACCGCAAAACCACAGGCAACCAGGCACGCCTGCCGACAGGCGGCACGCCATACTTTACGCAATTGCCGCCCATCCCGCGCACCATAGGCGTGGCCGGAATGGGCTTCCACCGCATAGGCAAAACCATCCAGAGCGTAGGCGGTAAAGGTCAGCAAATTCATCAACACCGCATTCACCGCCACCACTTCTCCGCCCATGCGGGCACCCAGAATGGTCAACGAGGCAAAACACAGTTGCAGTAATAACGAGCGCAGCATGATGTCGCGGTTAAGTGCCAGCAGGCGGCGCAGATCCCCACGCCAGGCGGTGCGCAGCATCGCCAGCGAAATACCCCGTAAGCGCAGTACCCGCCATGCTAACCATAGCCCCAGCAACAGCGTGGCGTATTCGGCAATCACCGTAGCGGTCGCGGCCCCCTGCACGTTCCAACCCAACCCCATCACCAACCAGATATCCAGCACGATGTTCAGCAGGTTACCGACAATCAGCAGGATCACCGGTGCCCGCACGTACTGCACTCCCAGTAACCAGCCGAGCAACACCATATTGGCCAATGCCGCCGGCGCGCTTAGCCAGCGGATCTCCAGAAACAGCCTGGCCTGTACCAAAACTTCCCGATCGCCACCTACGATGTTCAGCGCCAAGGTGATCAGCGGGGCTCGCAACAGCACAATCGCCAACCCTGCCACCAGCGCCAACAATAACGGCTGCATAAAGGCACGGGCCAACCGGTAGGGATCTTGCGCGCCCAGCGCCTGTGCCGTCAGCCCGGTGGTACTCATACGCAGGAACAGCAGCAACATAAACAGGAAACTGGTGGCCATTGACCCCACCGCGACCCCGCCAAGGTAGCTAGGGCTATCGAGATGGCCGATAACGGCGGTATCCACCAGGCCAAGCAGCGGGACGGTAATATTGGAGAAAATCATCGGCAATGCCAGACGCCACAGAGCTTTGTCGGTGTCACTGGTGAAGGCTGAAAGCAGGCGCATGGCGATATGTTCCCGTACAAACATGGATTTAAAGCTGAAGATAAAGTGGCAATGTAGCTGAATTTGTAGGGATCGAACATGTTTGACCGTAGGGGCGCCGCATGCTGCGCCCGCTTAGTGTCATGCATCGCCCCAGAGTTGGGGCGAAGTTTGCCGTTTTAAAGGGCGGTAATACGAGGTAAAGCGATTAGATCCAGTCGCCGTTGCGGATCACACCCACCGCCAAGCCTTCGATGGTGAAGTTCTGCTGGCGCAGATCGACCACAATCGGTTGGAATTCGCTGTTTTCCGGCAGCAGTTCGACGACGTTACCGTGTTTCTTCAGGCGCTTGACCGTGACCTCGTCTTCAATACGGGCGACAACAACCTGACCGTTGCGCACGTCTTGAGTCTTATGCACCGCCAGCAGATCGCCATCCAGAATGCCAATGTCACGCATCGACATGCCGCTAACGCGCAGCAGAAAATCGGCATTAGGTTTGAACAGAGAAGGATCAACCTTGTAGTGCCCTTCAATGTGCTGCTGAGCCAACAGAGGTTCACCGGCAGCCACACGGCCCACCAGAGGTAACCCCTCTTCATCTTCCATCAGCAGGCGGATACCGCGTGAAGCACCGGAGATGATCTCGATAACGCCTTTGCGAGCCAGCGCCTTCAAGTGCTCTTCTGCAGCATTTGGTGAGCGGAACCCCAGGCGCATTGCGATCTCGGCACGCGTCGGTGGCATGCCCGTTTGCGAAATATGATCGCGAATCAGGTCGTAGACCTCTTGCTGTCTGGTAGTTAGTGCTTTCATTCCGCCCCCTGTTTGTTTATACAGTCTTGCTGTGAGTATATACAGCTAAGTCTGGATTGGGAACCGAAGAATAAATAAAAATCAGCAGGTAGCGAGTGGGATCGCAACGATGCCTGCCGGTTTTCACGCCAAATGCTGCCAAAGTACCGAAGCCCAAACGAACAGCGCCAGAATGATTGCCAGCGATACCGCCGCCGACCCCATATCCTTGGCCCGCCCGGAAAGCTCGTGATATTCCGTACCCACGCGATCGACGATGGCCTCAATCGCGCTGTTGAGGATTTCGACAATCATCACCAGCAGCACCGAGCCGATCAACAAGATGCGCGCTATCGCCCCCACGTCCAGCCAAACCGCCACGATGATAGCCACCACCGTCGCCACCAGTTCCTGGCGGAATGCGGCTTCGTTCTGCCAGGCGGCGGTTAAACCTTTATAGGAATAGCCTGCCGCTTTAATGATGCGCGTCAGGCCAGTTGCTTGATTTGCCATAGTTAAGAACGCCTTTCTCCAAGATGGATCATGTACCCGTCGTGTTGCAGCTGCAACGTTCCAGACAGATTTGCCAGCCCAATCACATTTTTATCGCAGCGCAGTATACAGCAAGGTTGGAATACCTTAATCACCTAGCTATGTCGTACCAATGCCGCGAGCGCAAGGATGCGTTAGAGCGGCCAATTTGATATCCATCGGGTATAATTCAACTATGTACTTCCATGGCCGTGAACGGCCGTGGTTTCCCAACGCCACAGATCTGCTACCCGGTTTCTGGTATGCTTGCGGCGAATTGCTAACAAGAGGCTTCACGTTGTCATGTCAGGTTGGCGTAAAATCTATTATAAGATATTGAACTTACCACTAAAAATGTTGGTAAGAAGTAAGGTTATCCCTTCAGATCCGGTCACGGAGTTAGGGTTGGATCCCTCACGACCGATTTTGTATGTTTTACCTTATAATTCCAAGGCGGATTTACTCACCTTGCGCACCCAGTGTCTGGCGCAAGATCTGCCCGATCCTCTTAACTCGTTGGAAATCGATGGCACCGTGCTACCAAGCTACGTGTTTATCCACGATGGCCCACGCCTGTTCCGTTACTACACACCAAAAGAAGAGTCGGTAAAACTGTTCCACGATTATCTGGATCTGCACCGCAGCAACCCGGATCTCGATATTCAGATGTTGCCGGTATCGGTGATGTTTGGCCGTTCCCCTGGGCGCGAAGGCCACGGCACGCCGCACCTGCGCCTGCTGAACGGCGTACAGAAGTTCTTCGCCGTACTGTGGTTGGGGCGCGACAGCTTTGTCCGTTTCTCCAATACCGTGTCACTCCGCCGGATGGCGACCGAGCACGGCACCGATAAGACCATCGCGCAAAAACTGGCTCGTGTCGCACGCATGCACTTCGCACGCCAGCGCCTGGCCGCCGTTGGGCCAAGCCTGCCTGCCCGTCAGGATCTGTTCAAAAAGCTGCTGGCCTCCAAGGCGATTGAAAAAGCGATCGAAGACGAAGCGCGCAGCAAAAAGATCTCCCACGAAAAGGCCCAGCAGAACGCAATTGCGCTGATGGAAGAGATTGCCGCCGATTTCTCCTATGAAACAGTGCGCCTGTCCGACCGCGTGTTGAGCTGGACCTGGAACCGGCTGTATCAGGGTATCAACGTCACCAACGCCGAGCGTGTGCGTCAGTTGGCGCAGGATGGCCACGAGATCGTCTATGTGCCGTGTCACCGCAGCCATATGGACTACCTGCTGCTGTCCTATGTGCTCTACCATCAAGGGCTGGTGCCACCCCACATCGCGGCGGGTATCAACCTGAACTTCTGGCCCGCCGGGCCGATTTTCCGTCGCCTGGGCGCGTTCTTTATCCGCCGCACCTTCAAGGGCAACAAACTCTATTCAACCGTGTTTCGTGAATACCTCGGTGAGCTGTTCACCCGTGGTTACTCGGTCGAGTACTTTGTTGAAGGCGGGCGTTCCCGTACCGGCCGCCTGCTGGAACCGAAAACCGGCACTCTGTCGATGACCATTCAAGCCATGCTGCGCGGCGGTACCCGTCCGATCACGCTGGTGCCGATTTATATCGGTTACGAGCACGTGATGGAAGTAGGTACTTACGCCAAAGAACTGCGTGGCGCAACCAAAGAGAAAGAAAGCCTGCTGCAAATGATGCGCGGCTTGCGTAAGCTACGCAACCTCGGCCAGGGTTACGTGAACTTTGGCGAACCGTTGCCGTTGACGACGTACCTGAATCAGAACGTCCCTCATTGGCGTGAGTCTATCGACCCGATCGAAGCACAGCGCCCAAGCTGGCTGACGCCTGCGGTCAACGATCTGGCGGCTCAGATCATGGTGCGCATCAACAACGCTGCCGCTGCCAACGCCATGAACCTGTGTTCTACCGCGCTGCTGGCCTCACGCCAACGTTCGCTGACCCGTGAGCAGTTGCTTGAGCAGTTGGAATGCTACTTACAGTTGATGCGTAATGTGCCTTATGCAGCCGACTCCACCGTGCCAACGCAAACGCCTGACCAGTTGCTGGATCACGCTTTAAACATGAACAAGTTTGAAGTGGAGAAGGACAACATCGGCGACATCATCATTCTGCCGCGCGAGCAGGCGGTGCTGATGACGTACTATCGCAACAACATCCATCATATGCTGGTGCTGCCTTCGCTGATCGCCTCTATCGTGATGCATCACCGCCGCGTGTCACGCGTTGAGTTGTTGCGCCAGGTCAGCCTGATCTATCCAATGCTGAAGGCCGAGCTGTTCCTGCGTTACGGCAAAGAACAGCTGTCAGAAGTGCTGCAACCGCTGATCGAGGAATTGATTCGTCAGCAACTGATTTGTAGCAAAGGTGATGAGCTGGTGCTGAACCCGGCGCGCATCCGTCCGTTACAACTGTTGGCAGCCGGGGTGCGTGAAACCCTGCAACGCTATGCCATCACCATGTCGATCCTCAGTGCCAACCCAAGTATCAACCGGGGTGCCCTGGAGAAAGAGAGCCGCATTATGGCCCAGCGTCTGTCTGTGCTGCACGGCATCAACGCGCCAGAGTTCTTCGACAAGGCGGTGTTCTCCACCCTGGTGGCAACGCTGCGTGAAGAAGGCTTTATCAATGATATTGGCGATGCGATCCGCGAGCACACCATGGAGGTTTACACCATGTTGAGCGATCTGATCACCCCGGAAATCAAGCTGACCATCGAAAGCGTCAGCATGCCGGAAGAAACCAATACCCCAGCG
>NZ_JBKJYW010000499.1:0-84523 GCF_046715635.1 Serratia sp. (in: enterobacteria) | reverse complement strand
GCTGGCTTGCCGCCGGTACCTGCGGTGTCGCCTTTCAGGCCTGGATCGGTATCAGTGATTTCTGCTTCGATAAAGTTCGGTGGCAGCACAGCGATAGGACGGCCATCCCACAGGGTGACGATACATTCTGCGTTGTCCTGTAGCCATTTCGCCACGTCAGAAACGGTTTTCTCATCAACCTGATGCTGTTCAAAGGTTTCAGGGTGCATGAAGTGGTAGAACTCACCGTCGTTGTACAGGTAGTTCATGTTGGTATCTACCACGTCCGCGCCTTCGCAGGAATCAGTAGACTTAAAGGTTTTCTCAACGCGGGTGCCGGTCAGCAGGCGACGCATTTTTACACGTGCAAAAGCCTGGCCTTTGCCGGGTTTGACGAACTCGCTGGATTCGACAGCGTAAGGTTCGCCTTCGAACATGATTTTAAGACCCGGACGGAAATCGTTGCTAGAATAAGTCGCCATGATGGCCCTCTGAAAATTTAAACTGGTAGCTTAGCCAAAAAAATGGCACACATTATAACCCAAAACACGGCGCATAGAGAAGATTGGTTGCATCAACTCGCCGATGTTATTACCGACCCAGATGAATTACTGCAGCTTCTGTCACTAAATACGCACCCGGAACTGCCACAGGGGCGCGATGCACGCCGCCTGTTTGCGCTACGCGTGCCGCGTGCCTTTGCCGCGCGTATGCAACCCGGTGATGCCAATGACCCGCTGCTGCGCCAGGTACTCACCGCCAGCGCAGAATTCATCGATGCCCCAGGCTTCACGACCGATCCGCTGGATGAACAGCGCAGCGTGGTGCCGGGGTTGCTGCACAAGTATCGCAACCGTGCCCTGCTGTTGGTAAAAGGCGGCTGTGCGGTTAACTGCCGCTACTGTTTCCGCCGTCATTTCCCCTATCAGGAGAACCAAGGCAACAAGGCAAACTGGCTTCAAGCGTTGGAGTATATCCGCCAACACCCGGAACTGGATGAAATTATTTTCTCCGGGGGCGATCCGCTGATGGCCAAAGACCATGAACTGGATTGGCTGATCGGGGAACTAGAGGCCATCCCACACCTCAAACGCCTGCGTATTCATACCCGTTTGCCGGTGGTGATCCCCGCCCGCATCACCGCCACGCTGTGCCAACGCTTCTCGGCATCGCGCCTGCAGGTATTGATGGTCACCCATATCAACCATGCCAACGAGATTGACCCACCGCTGCGCGCCAGTATGGCACAGTTGCGTAGCGCCGGAGTCACGCTGCTGAACCAGAGCGTGCTGCTACGGGGGATCAATGATAACGCAGATACGCTGGCGGCGCTGAGTAACGCCCTGTTTAATGCGGGGATCCTGCCCTACTACCTCCACGTGTTGGATAAGGTGCAGGGCGCGGCCCACTTTATGGTCAGCGACGACGAGGCTCGTGCGATCGTAAAAAGTTTGCTGAGCAAGGTCTCTGGTTATCTGGTACCACGCCTGACCCGTGAAGTCGGCGGCGAACCCAGTAAAACGCCGTTGGATCTGCGCCTGACGCAAGGCCACTAGCGGACGCAGCATGCGCCGCCCCTACAACAACCTGCATGAATGCAAAAAGAGGAATGCCTGGGCATTCCTCTTTTATTTTATACGGGTGCTTATGCCAGCGTTATGGGCACTTATACACCTGGCCGATCATTTTGCTGTCCAGCGGTGCAAAGCTTGAAAGCAGGTTCTGGCTTGGGCTAGTAGCACCGTAAATCACGTTACCGCCCATTGCCGCTGCCTTGTTGCGCAGATCGTTGGCCGCACCGCGCATGGAGCTGCCTTCACCACCGCTCCCCGACAGCCAGTTGCTTTGGGTGCCAGTGACTTCGCCTACCAACTGGCATTCTGCTGCGGGCTTGGTGTCGGTAAATTTGACCTGTTGACCTGCGGCGGTCAGTTCATTGGTGCTGCTGCACCCTGCCAGCAGCAGCGCTGCCGATAGACCCAGTAAGGCTTTAATCCGCATCTTGTTCCCCATATGATGTTGAGAATTACGCAAAAGCTTATCAGAAAGCGTTGCCATCTCTTAAGCATCCGTTGCCACCGGCCACTGGTGCCTGGTCAACGTCTTGAGCGACAGCCGATGAGTTATCAGTTTACACGCTTAACCGGCAAGGTCTGCAAAAATATCTTCAAATTCAGCACCGACACATCGATAGCCTCTGACGACGAAAAAACGGGCGCAGCATCCGGCCCCCCTTCGGTCGAACCTGTTCACTTTGCAGCAATCTGGCCACCTACACAGGAGGGGTATAAAAAAACCCGGCCGAAGCCAGGTTTACTAGCTCACCAAGGTGAAGGGAATGTCGGGTTACGGCAGCACATTACTGTATCGCATCTCCCAAGAACCACACATGCAAGTTTCCTTGCATCGGGTTTTCCCCCTTATATAACCTACGCGGCTGCATGGGTCAGCAATGTTATTAACCGTTATAACCATTGCGACGAGCGTTAGCTACGCAGTCAGCTTTGTTAGCATAGCCTTGGGTGGCAGCCCCTGTAATGTTTCCATTTGGGGCAGTACGACGCCAGCGCCATTTATCATGGTTATCTTTATAGAACTCCCACTTATCATTCATAGTAATCTCCTTATATAAAATAATCTTACGTAACAGATGAGTTAAAACTCAACCCATCCGCACCAAATTATAAATTTATAGACTAATAAACAATGATCTAAGCCAAATTACGCTTTAATTATAAAAAATACCCACTGACATTTAGGATCCAATATCATTAGAACTAAGATCCATTCAGCTCATGAATTCACCAAAAAACTGATAAGAAAAGCTCACACAGTCAGGAAATCATCAGCATGAATTGACTTTGGTAAGGACGCGAACGAATAAATTCGATAAAGACGAAATCGAGATCCTTATCTATCTATTAGCCTCTTTACCTACGATGTTCCTCAAGATGTGGAATCGGCTTAGGTGCCCAAATGAGAGGGTAGTGTGGAGCACTTTCCGGGAGAGGACGTTAATTCAATGATAAAAAAACCCGGCCGAAGCCGGGTTTTGTGGTTAGCTCACAGAGGTGAGGGGAATTACATCATTCCGCCCATACCACCCATGCCGCCCATACCACCAGCACCACCCATGTCTAACTTGTCTTCTTTCGGCAAGTCAGTGATCATGCACTCGGTGGTGATCATCAGGCCAGCTATAGAGGCCGCGAACTGCAGAGCAGAACGGGTCACTTTAGTTGGATCCAGGATACCCATCGCGATCATGTCGCCGTATTCTTCGGTGTAAGCGTTGTAGCCGAAGCTGCCTTCACCTGCTTTCACCTTGTTGGCAATCACAGAGGCTTCTTCACCGGCGTTGATCACGATCTGACGCAATGGAGATTCCATGGCGCGCATAGCAACCTTGATACCCACGTTCTGGTCTTCGTTATCGCCTTTCAGGCCAGCAATTTTGCCTGCTACGCGGATCAGCGCTACGCCACCGCCAGCAACCACGCCTTCTTCTACCGCAGCACGAGTCGCGTGCAGGGCATCTTCGACGCGGGCTTTCTTCTCTTTCATTTCAACTTCAGTTGCGGCGCCCACTTTGATAACGGCAACGCCGCCAGCCAGTTTAGCAACACGCTCTTGCAGTTTTTCACGATCGTAGTCAGAGGTCGCTTCTTCGATCTGCTGACGGATCTGGGAAACGCGGCCCTGAATGGTGGCTTCGTCGCCCACGCCATCGATGATGATGGTGGTGTCTTTGTTGATGACGATGCGTTTTGCCTGACCCAGATCTTCCAGGGTAGCTTTCTCCAGCTCCAGACCGATCTCTTCAGAGATCACGGTACCAGCAGTCAGGGTAGCGATATCTTGCAGCATGGCTTTACGACGGTCGCCGAAGCCAGGTGCTTTAACCGCAGCCACTTTCACGATGCCACGCATGTTGTTAACCACCAGGGTCGCCAACGCTTCACCTTCAACATCTTCAGCAATGATCAGCAATGGTTTGCCTGCTTTCGCAACGGCTTCCAGCACTGGCAGCATTTCACGGATGTTGGAGATTTTCTTGTCAGCCAGCAGGATGAACGGGCTTTCCAGCTCGATAGAACCGGTTTCTGGCTTGTTGATGAAGTACGGAGACAGGTAGCCGCGATCGAACTGCATACCTTCAACCACGTCCAGCTCGTCTTGCAGGCCGGTGCCTTCTTCAACGGTGATAACGCCTTCTTTGCCCACTTTCTCCATCGCTTCTGCAATCAGTTTACCCACGGTTTCGTCGGAGTTTGCAGAGATGGTGCCTACCTGAGCGATAGCTTTAGAGTCAGAGCAAGGTACGGATAATTTTTTAAGCTCTTCAACCGCAGCGATAACCGCTTTGTCGATACCGCGCTTCAGGTCCATCGGGTTCATGCCAGCAGCCACAGCTTTCAGGCCTTCGGTGATGATGGACTGAGCCAGTACGGTTGCAGTGGTGGTACCGTCGCCCGCAGCGTCGTTCGCTTTAGAGGCAACTTCTTTCACCATTTGTGCACCCATGTTCTCGAACTTGTCTTCCAGTTCGATTTCACGAGCAACAGAGACGCCATCTTTGGTGATGGTAGGAGCGCCGAAGGATTTATCCAGCACTACGTTGCGGCCTTTCGGGCCCAGAGTCACTTTTACTGCATCAGCGAGAACATTCACACCGCGGAGCATCTTCACGCGAGCGTCATTGCCGAATTTTACATCTTTAGCTGCCATTGGTATTTCCCTTCAACTCGTTCAGTTCAGAAGATTTATAAAGCGTTATTACGCTTCAACAATTGCCAGAATGTCGCTTTCGGACATGATCAACACTTCTTCATTGTCGATCTTCTCTGCTTTCACGCCGTAACCGTCGTTGAAAATCACGATGTCGCCTACTTTCACATCCAGCGGCTGGATGTTGCCGCTTTCCAGAACACGTCCTTTACCAACGGCTACCACTTCACCACGAGTAGATTTACCCGCTGCAGAGCCAGTCAGAACGATGCCGCCAGCAGATTTTGATTCAACTTCTTTGCGCTTGACGATAACGCGGTCATGCAATGGACGAATACTCATTGAACGCTCTCCTGTAAGAAGGTTTCTATCAGATTTAGGGTTGTGCGCCAGATTATTGATACCGGCTCCGTGGGATTTGAAATGGGGGCGTTCCATTCCCCTTCAAGGGGCAGCAGCAAAAAAATTTTCGATTTGATGGCCTGCCGTGAACGCCATTAGCAAAAACGCGGCCAATCTCCCCTCACCCCGACCCTCTCCCACTATCACGGACCGGATAACATATGAGCACTTGTTTAGGGAGAGGGAGCTAGTCCAGAGTCGCGGTCAGGTACTGGGGGCAAATGTAGCACGTTCAGTCCCCTCTCCCTTTGGGAGAGGGTTAGGGTGAGGGGAAATATCAGCGATCGTCACGCTTGTCGCGATCGTCGGGTTGATGATCCAAAGTGTAGCGGTCGTCTTGCTTGCGCTGGAATTCACCGTCGAAGGTATTGCCATTGGCGGCTCCGCCGTTCTGGCCCCAACCGCCTGGGCGATAAACGGCAAGATGCGGCATCAACTTCAGCGTCAGCGATTTCTGCACCGGCGGCAAAAGCAGCAACAGGCCAAGGAAATCGGTGAAAAAGCCCGGTATCACCAGCAGGAACCCGGCCAGCACCAGCGAAACGCTTTTCACCATTTCCGCCGCTGGGCTTTCCCCCGCAGCCAGCTTCTGTTGCATCTGCACAAAGGTCTTCATGCCCTGATTACGCACCAGGGAAACGCCGACGCAGGAGGTAAACACCACCAGCAGCAGCGTCATTGCCACACCGAACACGGCAGCAACTTTGATAAACAAGGATATCTCTATGTAAGCCAGTAGAAATATCAGCAGTAACGGTAACCAGCGCACCTGGTTCTCTCCTCTAGGTAGAGTCGGCGTACCCGCCCGATGGCGCATACGTGATAAATGGGGCCGCTAATCGGCCAACCTTTCTACAATGGGGGCTTCCCGCCGCCATTTCAACCGGGCGATCTTTTTTATTCTCTATGCCGCAAACGTGAAGCCCTTCACAGAAACCAAAAGCTGTCATTTGCTGAAGCACCAGATAGTGATCTACGTTCATTCATTTATTACTAACCAGCATATGATCTGGGTAGCGACAATAGCTGCGGTCAATACTTCCGCAGTAGACGCGCTCGGCAACATTATTTTGTTATCCTGCATATAATTATATTCGGCAGCAACATAGAGAAGGTTCTCATGTCAAACAACATTCGTATCGAAGAAGACCTATTAGGAACACGTGAAGTCCCTGCAGAAGCCTACTACGGTGTTCATACTCTGCGTGCGATTGAAAACTTCTATATCAGCAACAGTAAAATCAGCGACGTTCCTGAGTTTGTGCGCGGTATGGTGATGGTAAAAAAAGCCGCCGCCATGGCCAACAAAGAGCTGCAAACCATCCCACGTAAAATTGCCGACGTCATCATCCAGGCATGTGATGAAGTGCTGGATAAAGGCAAATGCATGGATCAATTCCCAGTGGATGTGTTCCAGGGCGGTGCTGGCACCTCACTGAACATGAACACCAACGAAGTGCTGGCAAACATCGGCCTGGAGCTGATGGGTCACCAGAAGGGTGAATACCAATACCTGAACCCTAACGATCACCTCAACAAGTGTCAGTCTACCAACGACGCTTACCCAACCGGGTTCCGCATCGCGGTTTACGCCTCCAACCAGAAGCTGATCGATGCTATCAACCAACTGCGTGAAGGGTTTGACCGTAAATCTAAAGAGTTTGAAACCGTCCTGAAAATGGGCCGTACCCAGTTGCAAGACGCGGTGCCTATGACCCTGGGCCAGGAATTCCACGCCTTCAGCGTGTTGCTGAATGAAGAAACCCGTAACCTGCACCGTACCGCAGAGTTGCTGCTGGAAGTGAACCTGGGCGCGACGGCGATCGGTACCGCGCTGAACACTCCGGAAGGTTACCAACACCTGGCCGTCAAGAAACTGGCGGAAGTCAGTGGACTGCCGGTGGTGCCTGCCGAAGACCTGATCGAAGCCACCTCCGACTGTGGTGCCTACGTGATGATGCACAGCGCGCACAAGCGCCTGGCGGTCAAACTGTCCAAGATCTGTAACGACCTGCGCCTGCTGTCTTCCGGCCCACGCGCTGGCCTGAACGAAATCAACCTGCCAGAGTTGCAGGCGGGTTCTTCAATCATGCCAGCCAAAGTGAACCCGGTGATCCCGGAAGTGGTTAACCAGGTTTGCTTTAAGGTGATCGGCAACGACACTTGCGTTACCATGGCCGCCGAAGCGGGCCAGCTGCAGTTGAACGTGATGGAACTGGTGATTGGCCAGGCGATGTTTGAATCGATTCACATCCTGACTAATGCCTGCTATAACCTGCTGGAAAAATGCATTAATGGTATTACCGCCAACAAAGAAGTGTGCGAGTACTACGTATTTAACTCTATCGGTATCGTCACCTATCTGAACCCGTTCATTGGCCACCACAACGGTGACATTGTCGGCAAGATCTGTGCTGAAACCGGCAAGAGCGTACGTGAAGTCGTGCTGGAACGCGGTTTACTGACCGAAGCTGAGCTGGATGACATCTTCTCCGTAGAGAACCTGATGCACCCGGCATATAAGGCGAAACGCTATACAGATGAAAATGAACAATAATAGACTCATCCGGTAGCCTGAAAGGCACGCTAATCCTCTGGATAGCGTGCCTTTTTTCTTTCCGAAAACACAAAGCTGTAACGTTTGGTTTTCATAAAAATCCATTTTAAGGGGTAAACACTATGCTAGTAGTAGAATTGGTGATCGTTCTACTGGCCATTTTTTTGGGGGCCAGGCTGGGCGGTATCGGAATAGGCTTTGCAGGCGGTCTTGGGGTATTGGTGCTGGCGATGATCGGCGTTAAGCCAGGCAGCATTCCCTTCGACGTTATTTCAATCATTATGGCGGTTATCGCCGCTATCGCCGCCATGCAGGTCGCTGGCGGGATGGACTACCTGGTACAGCAAACCGAAAAACTGCTGCGCAAGAATCCAAAATACATCACTATTCTGGCCCCTATCGTCACCTATTTCCTGACCATTTTCGCCGGTACCGGCAATATCTCCCTCTCGGCCCTGCCGGTGATTGCAGAAGTGGCTAAAGAGCAAGGCATCAAACCTTGCCGTCCGCTGTCTACCGCCGTAGTTTCCGCGCAGATTGCCATTACCGCTTCGCCTATCTCGGCAGCGGTGGTGTATATGTCTTCCGTTATGGAAGGCCACGGCGTGAGTTACCTACATTTGCTGATGGTAGTGATCCCTTCCACCTTCCTGGCCGTGATACTGATGTCGCTGCTGGTCACTTGGTTGTTTGACTCCAAGCTGTCTGACGATCCGGTGTATCAAAAACGCTTCGAAGAAGGTCTGGTTGCCCTGCGTGGTGAGAACGTAATCGTGATCAAACCGCGTGCGAAAACCTCCGTGCTATTATTCCTGGCTGGCGTACTGAGCGTAGTGGCTTATGCCATCGTCAACAGCCCAAGCATGGGCCTGGTGACGACGCCGCTGATGAACACCACCAATGCCATTCTGATCATCATGTTGAGCGTGGCCACCCTGACCACTATCCTGTGCCGTGTCGAAACCGACCTGATTTTGAACTCCAGCACCTTTAAGGCCGGGATGAGCGCCTGTATCTGTATTCTGGGCGTGGCCTGGTTGGGTGACACCTTTGTACAAGCCAACCTTGACTGGATTAAAGAGACTGCGGGTACCGTGATCCAATCCCATCCTTGGTTGCTGGCCGTGATCTTCTTCTTCTGTTCGGCGCTGCTGTACTCTCAGGCTGCCACTGCCAAGGCATTGATGCCGATGGCGCTGGCCCTGAACGTCACCCCGCTCACGGCGATCGCTTCCTTTGCCGCCGTTTCTGGCCTGTTCATTCTGCCAACCTACCCTACTCTGGTGGCGGCGGTACAGATGGACGATACCGGGACAACGCGTATCGGGCGTTTCGTGTTTAACCACCCGTTCCTGATCCCTGGCACCCTGGGCGTAGCGTTTGCCGTCATCTTCGGCTTCCTGATTGGCAGCGTTATTCTGTGATCCTCAAGCGGGGTTTCGGCCCCGCTTTCCCCTCTTCATTCCCCCGCTGCCGATAATCTAACCTTCTAGCCAACTCCGCTTCAGGGTATAGTGCCCTGTTACTAAACCTGGTTGAGAGGGCCGAAGATGTCTGATTGCGAAGCTATCGTCATACTCTGTACCGCACCCGATGAAGCCACAGCGCAAGAGCTGGCGGCCCGCGTCCTGGGGGAGAAACTGGCGGCCTGCGCCACGCTGCTGCCTGGGGCAACATCGTTGTATTACTGGGAAGGGAAACTGCAACAGGAATACGAAGTGCAGATGCTGTTTAAAAGCGATCGCCAGCATCAACAAGCGCTACTCACCTACCTGAAACAACATCACCCGTACCAGACACCCGAACTGTTGGTGCTGCCGGTGATGGCCGGAGATAAAGATTACCTGTCATGGATCAACGCCTCATTAAACTGATATTGCTGCTGTGCAGCCTGTTCTTCCTGCCCACTGCGGCTCAGGCTTCACTGTTCGGCCAAAACGCGGGTAACCAGTTCGTCCCCGTCGATCAGGCATTTGCCTTTGATTTTAAACAACAGGGCCCTCAGCTGACGCTAAGCTGGCAAATCCGCCCTGGATACTACCTGTACCGCCAGCAAATCAAACTGGTACCGCAGCAGGCAACGCTAGGCCAGTTCGAGCTGCCCGCCGGGCTGAAGCATAAAGACGAATTCTTTGGTGAAGTGGCCATTTTCAAGGAGCCATTGACCCTGAGCATTCCCCTGTTGCAGGCGGCTGACAATGCCAGCCTGAGCGTCACCTACCAAGGGTGCGCTGAGGCCGGTTTCTGCTATCCACCGGAAACCCGCGTGATCCCGCTGAGCGCAGTGGCGCTTGCCGCAGAGCCTGCAACACCGGTCGCCGTGGCCCCCACGGAAACGGCCCCCGCCAATCTGCCCTTCTCGCCCCTGTGGGCCTTGCTGATTGGTATCGGTATTGCATTTACCCCTTGCGTATTGCCGATGTACCCGCTGATTTCCGGCATTATTCTGGGCCGTGAGCGGCCACACAGCAGCGGGCGCATTCTGGTGCTGGCCGTGGTGTATGTGCAAGGCATGGCGCTGACCTATACCCTGCTCGGCCTGGTGGTTGCCGCCGCGGGGATGCAGTTCCAGGCCGCGCTGCAACATCCTTACGTGCTGATCGGTCTGTCGGTGCTATTTGTTGCCCTGGCTCTGTCCATGTTCGGCTGCTACTCCTTGCAGCTTCCCTCTTCGCTGCAAACGCGGCTGGCCAACTGGAGCAACACCCAGCAGGGTGGCTCGCTGGTGGGCGTGTTTGTGATGGGTGCTCTGGCAGGCTTGATCTGCTCACCATGCACCACCGCCCCGCTCAGCGCCATCCTGCTGTACATCGCCCAAAGCGGCAATATGTGGGCCGGCGGCGGCACGCTGTATCTGTATGCGCTGGGGATGGGCATCCCGCTGGTGATCGTGACGCTGTTCGGCAACCGCCTGCTGCCACGCAGCGGCCCGTGGATGCAGTACGTCAAGGAAGCCTTTGGCTTTGTGATCCTGGCGCTGCCGGTGTTCCTGCTTGAGCGGGTGATTGGCGATGTCTGGGGATTGCGCCTGTGGAGCCTGCTCGGCCTGGCATTCTTCGGCTGGGCATTCGTCCTGAGCCTGAAATCATCCCGTGGCTGGACGCGAGCTATCCAGGTGCTGCTGCTGGCGGCGCTGGTGATTTCAGCGCGCCCATTGCAAGACTGGGCATTCGGTAACACCGCCTCTGAGCAGGCGACCCTGCCGCATCTGAGTTTCACCCGTATCAATAACGTTGAGCAGCTTAACCAAGCGCTTCAACAGGCACAGGGCAAGCCGGTGATGCTGGATCTGTACGCAGACTGGTGTGTCGCCTGCAAAGAATTTGAGAAGTACACCTTCAGTGATCCGGCGGTGCAGGCCCAATTGGCCGATACGGTATTGTTACAGGCCGACGTGACGGCCAACAATGCCGAGCAGTCAGCCTTGCTCAAGCACTTGCAGGTGCTTGGCTTGCCGACCATTTTGTTCTTTGACCGAGATGGCAAAGAGTTACCCGCAGCACGCGTGACGGGCTTTATGAAAGCGGAAGCCTTCGACGCACATTTGCAGAAAACCACTCGGTAAACGACACTGAGTTTCAGAACATTTTTTGGAGGGAGCACTAGTGCAACGTGAACAGGTTTTAAATACAGCCCTGGAGCTGTTGGAAAAACAGGGCCTGGCGACCACCACCTTGGAAATGCTGGCAGAAAAACTGGGTGTGCCATACAGCGATTTCAAACCGTTCTGGCCGGACCGTGAGGCACTGCTGTATGACTGCCTGCGCTACCACGGCCAGCAGATTGATACCTGGCGCCGCCAGTTGCAGCTTGATGAGACGTTGAGCCCGCAGCAAAAGCTGCTGGCGCGTTATGACGTGCTGGCTGAGCACGTGCAGAATGAACGCTACCCTGGCTGCCTGTTTATTGCCGCCTGTAGCTTCTTCCCAGAGAGCGACCACCCGATCCATCAACTGGCCGAGCAGCAGAAGCTTACCTCGCTGGACTTCACCCGCGATCTGTTGCGTGAGATGGATGCCGACGATGCCGACTCGGTAGCGCAGCAGATGGAACTGGTGCAGGAAGGTTGCCTGAGCAAGCTGCTGATAAAACGCCAGTTGCAGGATGTTGCCGTCGCCAAGCGGCTGGCCGAGGATATCTTGCAGATTGCCCAGTGTCGTCAGTTCGGTGCGTTAAGCTAAAGCGTGCAACGCCGTGACCTGGTGGCAACAGAAGCAGAATTACGCGCCCTTTGCCTGAAAAGCCAGCAATCGGCGCTGTTTTCACGTTTTTCGTCACAAATCCGTTGACGCCGCACGGCCAATACGGTTTAATGCGCCCCGTTGCCCGGATAGCTCAGTCGGTAGAGCAGGGGATTGAAAATCCCCGTGTCCTTGGTTCGATTCCGAGTCCGGGCACCATATTCAGAAGCGCTTGTCAAGATTTCAGGATGAAAAACTGACGGGCACGAAACGAGTCCTTGTTAACACGGTGTAGATCTTTTAGCTCTACTACTTAGGTTGTGATTGTTGAACATAGGCTCTTGAAAAGCTCGCCTGCTGATAACAGGCGGGCTGTTTCGCTTACAATTTTTACCGTTTTCGTATGCAAATGTCAAACTGTGTCAAGAAGATACTCTCATCCTGGCGCGCTATCGCTTGAATTCCTCCTCTAGAATATCCCGTAAGCTTTCCACATCCTCATCGATGTACTCCAGCGTAGAACGTAAACTGGAATGCCCTAGCAGGCGTTTTACGGCTTGAATATTACGATCCGGGGATTTCATCAGGTTAGTTGCTACCGTATGCCGAAAACGGTGGGGGCTGACGATAAACCGGCACTCTTTAGATATACGCCGAAAGAAAGCGCGAATAGGGTAAATGCCCATGACCTCTCCATTTTCTTCTCGCTTCGCTTTGCGTCCCATATCAAAACGATTCACATTGAATAGTTGCTCTTCCGGCTCAGCCCCTATCTCCAACGACCGGCTAACCAACTCTTCTAAACTGGGGAGTAATTCAGTGATGATGGGTATACGCAGTTCCCGGTGATTCTTTGCTCCTGCAATGATCAAATCAATCCACCGTTCCTCCAGATTCACGTCGCAGATGCGTACATGTCGAAGCTGGTTTTGTCGTATTGCGGTATAGCTGAGGGTATCGAGTACCGCCAACCAAAACCAGGCGGGTTTGCAGGCGTGGACTCGGTTATTCACTGACAGGCTCTTAGCATGTAACACTTCATGTTCACGATACTGAGACATAAGGCGATAAACAGCATCCGTCTGCCCCTTGGTTAAGGTTTTTTTCTTTTTCTTTCCCGCCCGAACAGCAGCTTTATTGAAGGGATTGACTTCATGTGCCAGTAGTCCATGTTTCATCCCGAAATTGAAAAGCGCTCTCATATGAGTCACTTTATTATTCCACGTTGTCGCTTCCAGTTTCTGCTCCTTCAAGACATGTCTGCGCCATCCAAGTACCAACGCATTGTCAACTTCATTCGGTGTTTTACTGGTGTATCGCAAAAAGGTTCTAACCACTTTACGGTAGCTCCATTCAGTATCATCCCTCACGGAGTTGATGAAAAAATAATGGTCTAACAGCTCTTCAAACGTTAGCAGCTTATCGCTCATTACCAAGAGTTCCCCATAACCTGTCATTTTACAATCATTAAGGAGCTATCTGCCGGAGGTGAAGCGTCACCATAAATTTTTGCGGCGGGTATCAGGTAACCATTGAAGGATTTATGACCTTCCTTATCCTGGCAACGATACACATTCGTCCCATCCGTTTGGCGTTTATGGAGCTTCTGCTTTTCAAACTGCTTTTGGACAGTTTTCCAATCACAGGGCTGTTCAGCCAAAGCAAATTTGTTATCTGATATGAACAGATAAAATATTGATGGCGTCCTCACAAACACATAACCCGCAATAATGTATACCTGAGAATCGCTTTCGTTAACTACAATTAATTGTTCTAAAAGATTTTTTTTCAACCAATCGCTAAAAGCAGATCCCAGATTAAGAACCGTTTCCTGTACCTCAGAGACAATGTTCGATTTTGTTTCAGTATCGTCATACCCCATGACAACCAACAACTCACTAGTCACATCTGTCGATATAACATCTATTTCACAGGGTAAATCACCATCTAATGCTGAGACTAGTTTGATATTTTCATTACCTTCCGCCCCTTCAGCAGATGTTATACCTGCAGAGAATGTCGTTAAAGAAGGTGTGTGACTCATTGGGAGTAACGAAGATGGGGTTATACTTCTCAAATCTGAAATGGGTTGAACAATCTGTTCTGCAGGTAATGCAGGTTCGCCCACCGAAGTGCGAATGGCATCTAAGACAATGGCATTGATTATTCCTGACTCACTTCGAAATCCCGTCAAATACAGCGACAACGTTTTCAGCACTTCAGGCCAGGTACTCAACCAGATCAATACCTCATCAGGGATGACTTTCCAGGCCAGCATCGCACCCAGACACTGCACCTGCATTGCATCAACACCAGGCTTGAAACGAAAACGGTAAGCTGCACCCGGCATGGCATTAAGCGGCATCCAGCACTGCCCACTCTCCAGTTCGACCTCAATATGGCATAACCTTTCAAGCGACTGCAGCATAGCTGCATAGACAATCACTGCATTCCAGGCGGCACTCTGTGAGGCCTGCTCTTCAGGTTGTGCGCCTACTGGTAACAGATGGTTTTTTGACAACCTGGCGGCGTAGGCAACCGTCTCAAGTAGGTGATCCACCATCCCCCCAAGATACGCATGATGCCCACTCTCCGTGGCAGGGAACTGCTGCATCAGAGTGACGCAGTGCTCAAGTGGTTGCAGGTAATACTGCTGGTACAGGTCTTTTGGTAGTGACGAGTAATCCCACAACGTTTGCAACCATTGACGGCGCTGTGGTGTAGCCAAAAGTTTGGCTGGTTGTTCAGGTGCATGATAGCCATCAGGAACACTAGCACCAGAGATCGCAACTCTCGCCTCCCCCTTTCCGATCGTCGTAGGTAGAAGTTTAAGGAGTGATTTCAACATGGCTCATCGACCAATAAGGTGTGTTTAGCAACAACCACAACTAACGCTTTTGAGATGAGGTAACTCGCTAAAAAACTCTCTTTTATCAACATAGTCAAAGCCTTACCATAAGTAAATCCTACCATTTTATGGATATGCTTTTTCTCAGCAACAAAGAACCATAACTCACGTTTAAAAAGTTATTTACCTTCATTTTGTCATAGCTATATTCAATCGATCTGCCCTTTTGGCGCTGCCGTTCTAATGAGCCAATCTTATAAAACTCAGTTTTTAAGGAACAAAAGTGTGTATTTAAGGAAAAAATCCAGAGATTTAGCATGGATTTTGTGCGTAAACCGCAAGAATCCCGAACACGATATTAGTGATAATAACCATTTCGCATAAAATTCACATGCTAAGTAAATTATTTAAATAAAAACAAAATAAATCATTTAAAATCAGTTAATTAGCATGAGTATAATTACAGCTTTTGCAAAAATCATTTGTCTTTATAACTGTAATTTCACGCTTGCAAGAATTAGAAAATACAATTCAACTCAGTTATGATGTTAAGTATTTAACACCAGAAAACACAAGTAATATAGTATATATATTTGTTTAATAACATTAAATTGGAGTTAAATTTTTTTCTAAAAATGATTATCACAATAATAATATTAAATTGAATTATATTCAGACCTTATAAAATGACATGAAATCGAGGATGCCAACCATAAATATAAGCCACTGTAATTTCAATTATTACACAATCAGTACAATCATCATAAATCGTTGGCAATATTATTTAATATCAATTAGTTAATTTCAATGGTAAATATTTTTAATGATTTTGAAATTCATGCCATTGACTATTAATACATCGTAGGGTTATACATTGTTGGGCAATGTAATGGTGGTTATTCTGAGTGCCGGTTATCATAATTTTAGGAGTAGACAAATGCTCACGACAGAAAACGAAGTCATAAAGCGTGTCAAAGAAGTACAGAACTACTACGGTAAAACTTTAGAGGATAAAAATGATCTTGTCACAAACGTTTGCACTGTAGATTCAGAACCAACTGGCGAAATAAAAGAAATTCTCTCTCTTATACACAATGATGTTCAAACTAGGTTCTATGGTTGTGGAACGCCATTTCCTCCTCAACTAAATGGTGCGACTGTATTAGATTTGGGATGTGGAGGCGGTCGCGACTGCTTTATTCTATCAAAATTAGTTGGCGAAAAAGGCAAGGTCATTGGCATTGATGCAACAAAAGAACAGATAGATTTTGCTAAAAGTCATATTGAATATCATCGTGATAAATTTAATTACAATGAATCTAACGTTCAATTTCATCATGGACGAATAGAAGAACTAGACTTGCTTGATATTCCTGAGGGTTCAGTTGATATCATAGTATCCAATTGTGTAATAAATCTATCAGTTGCTAAAGAAGAAGTTCTCGCTGGTATGCTTAAGCTATTAAAGCCAGGTGGCGAAATTTACTTTGCCGATATCTATTCTGATCGCCGACTACCACAATCACTTAAAGATGACGCCCAAATAGTGGGAGAGTGCATTGGCGATGTTTTATATTATGAAGATTTCTTCAGACTTGCCAGAAATGTGGGGTTTAATGACGTCAGAATAGCGGCAAGCTCATTAAAATCAATCCAAAACAAAGTAATAGAAGATAAACTAGCAGGAGCTAAACTTTACTCGATGACTTTCCGTCTATTTAAGCTCGACCTCGAAGACAAATGTGAAGATTATGGACAGGTCGCAATTTATAACGGTACTTTGCCAGATTCAGCACATCGATACTCTTTTGACCTTGAACATATTTTTGATGCGGGAAAAGCAACGCCAGTCTGCAGGAATACCGCTCTCATGCTATCAAAAACACGTTATGCTCCCCATTTCACCATTGTTGGGCAGGGGGAAACCCACTACGGCCCCTTCGACTGCGGAAATACTATAACTACCAAAGTAGCTTCTGAATCCCTCGGTACAGCTCCGGGCGGTTGTGGTTGCTAGTGTATATTCAATAAGCAATGACGTGACGGCCATCCCTGTGAATGTTACTCTAGGGGCATGAAGAGTATAGCTTTTGTTCTTCTAGACTGTACTCAAGCTAAATGGCCGTCAGAGAAGTAATTTTCGGCTGGACAATCAGTAGAAAGAGGCGCTATGTCTAGCAAAACATCAGGCTGTAAGCCTGCGCAAGATTACTTAAGTCAAGATTATTGGAAAGGGACCATTAAAATGTCTTTATCCAAGTTTTTTATTTTGTGTGTCCTACATGAAGCGCCCATGCACGGATATGACATTGCACGCGCTGTAGATCGTAAAACCCAAGGTTGCTGTTCGCCCAGTGAGGGGGCTTTATATCCCGCCCTTCGTGAATTCGAAAATGGGGGTTACCTGACTTCCAATAATGAGACTGTTAATGGAAGAGGCCGCAAAGTCTATTGCCTGACAGATAAGGGACGTGAAGCATTTCGCGTTGCAGTTAGCGCCTGGATGGAAGTGACTCAGTGGATTAATGATACAGAGCGCTTTATTTCAGAGTGAGTCATACATTTTTATTTAACTTATTAATTCTCATGGTAAATAACCTGGAAGGTATTTTCATGTCTAAATTAATCGGCAAAGGATTTATATCTGAAGCGATAGGCGTATTCACCTTAGTGTTCATTGGCGTCGGTGCAATTATTGTTAATCAAAGAACACATGAAATCGGAAATTTTGGCATCGCATTAGCTTTTGGACTAAGTGTCACTTTAATTATCAGTTCAATATCTAAAGCGAGTGGCGCACATTTAAATCCTATTGTAACTCTTTCATTATGTGCTACTGGAAAATGTTCCTCAAAATGTGCATTCTATTATATGATTGCACAAGTCATTGGTGCATCAATAGCCTCCGCCACACTCTATTTTCTTTTTGGTGATTTATTACAATTTGGTGTTACTGTAGTTTCTAAAGATTTAAAGCTGATCGATGGCTTTGTCATAGAGCTTATTATGTCATTCTTCTTAGTATTAACCGTTTTACATACTTCTAATGCTTTTATTATTGGCATTGTTGTTTTTTTAAATGCTTTTATAGGCGGTAGTTTAACGGGAGCAAGCATGAACCCGGCTAGGAGTTTTGGCCCTGCAATGATTAGTAATCATTGGGACTACCAATGGCTTTATTGGTTAGCCCCTTTAACAGGAGCATTACTTGCAATAATTGTATATTATTTTAATATACGGAAACCATCTCAGTGAAAGTCATTTCGTCGTTATTCTTTGACAGAGTTTATGGCAATCAGTTTATACCTTCTTCTCATACAGAGGCTTAACTACATCAACTGATTTTTAGTCAGTTAAAAAATGTCTGTGAAGGGCTTTATGATAACAAATATTTCTGTTATTCTCGAAATATGGAAATGAACAAAGCGAGAGTCATGATGGAACTAGATGCCGTCGCAAGCGCCCTGAAAGAGTTGGGCCACCCTACCCGGTTGAGCGTTTACAAAGCGCTTGTCCGGTCTGGAGAGTGCGGGCTTCCCGTTGGTGAACTGCAAAAACGGTTAGACATTCCAGGCTCCACATTGAGTCATCACATTTCTGCACTAGTGTCGGTCGGTTTGCTGCAACAACGTCGTGAAGGCCGTACGCTGCATTGCCTTCCGCAATACGAAGTCCTCAACCAAATCGTCTCTTTCCTGGTTGAAGAGTGCTGTGCCGATCAAGACAAGTAATCACAATACACTGAATTTATTCTGTTTAATTCGAAGTAAAAAATGCTGGGAGAAGCAATACACGATGAGCGACCTACTTTCTACATTGGATAACGTGGATAAGCCCCTCTTTGATTTGAGTATTTCTGAAGATCGATTTTTCGGTAAAAAAATCAATCATGCACCACGTATCTTGATGCTCTACGGCTCAGTGCGGGAGCGTTCTTACAGCAGGCTCGCGACGGAAGAAGCAGCACGTTTGTTGACAGCTATGGGTGCGGACGTGCGTATTTTTAATCCATCCGGATTACCGCTACCTGACGATGCCCCCGATACTCATCCTAAAGTGATGGAGTTGCGTGAGTTGGTGATGTGGTCCGAAGGCATGGTGTGGTGCTCACCAGAGCGTCACGGTGCGATGACGGGGATCATGAAGGCTCAAATAGATTGGATACCTCTTTCGACCGGTGCCGTTCGTCCCTCACAGGGAAAAACGCTGGCAGTGATGCAAGTCAGTGGAGGTTCCCAATCATTTAACGCTGTGAATCAAATGCGTATCCTCGGGCGTTGGATGAGGATGATCACTATCCCAAATCAATCTTCTGTAGCAAAAGCCTGGCAGGAATTTGATGATGAAGGCCGAATGAAACCTTCGTCCTATTATGATCGTATCGTCGATGTGATGGAGGAACTCATGAAATTCACCCTACTCACTCGCAGTAATTCTGACTATCTTGTCAATCGCTACAGCGAGCGTAAAGAAAGTGCTGAGGCGCTGTCTGCCCGCGTCAATCAAGGGAGCATCTAGCCAGACAATGGAGGCACTTCAACAGTTTAATCACTGCATGACCACCTTTTGGACTCAGCATCAGGCTGAGTTCCACCAGTTTTTGAGAGCAAGAACTGGCGATAACGAATTAGCGTCCGACTTATTACAGGAGCTTTTTCTCAAAGCCAGATCGGTTTCTGATAACTTTTGCCAAATGCAGAACCCCAGAGCCTGGTTGTATACCTGTGCCCGCAATTTATTAATTGATACGCATAGAACTGCCAAGCCATTTCAGGAACTGCAAGAGTCATTTCTGTATCAAGAAGAACATTCACCGGCCATTACGTCATTGACAGAATGTTTGCCTGAGGTGCTTCAAACACTCAATGAGGAAGAGCGTGAACTCATTGAACTTTGCGATATCTATCAGTACAGCCAGAAAGAAGTAGCAACATACAAAAATCTGTCACTTCCCGCGGTTAAATCGCGGTTACTCCGCGCCAGGCAACACCTTAAGCAGCAAATGATGGAAACCTGTACCATTGAGCTGGATGAGTTGGCCCAAATCTGTTGCCATAAAAAAATTTCCTGAAAAAACGCATCCTTTTCTATCCCCATTCGTTTACCTCAATGTAAGGCTACCCACTACTACATTGAGGATCAGAAAATGCCAAAAATTGAAATCTTTGAACCGGCTGGCTGCTGTGCAACCAGTAGTGTTGTTGTCAATCAGGACGCCATCACTTTCAGCACGGATATGGAATGGTGCAAGCAGAATGGGCTGGATGTTACTCGGCATAATCTGTCAAAAAATCCGCAAAGCTTTCTGCAAAACACCGTCGTCAAATCTTTCCTAAATTCTTCGGGGGCAGACTCCCTTCCATTAACCCTGCTTGATGGAAATGTAGTTATGGCAGGGCGTCTTCCTACCCGAGTTGATTTTGCCCGCTGGACAGATACCCCGTTGACTGCGGACTCAGCGGACACTAAGCAACCATCCTGTTGCTCTATCCCCCGTATGCCATAACGTTCCGAAAAATTTAAAAAGTTAGAAGAGGTTCATCATGAAAATTAATTTTTTAGAAGGGATTACCCCCTTTATTTTCTTTACCGGGAAAGGTGGCGTTGGGAAAACATCGCTGGCTTGCGCCACCGCAGTTACACTGGCTGACAGCGGGAAAAAGGTTCTACTTGTCAGTACCGACCCTGCGTCAAACGTCGGACAGGTATTTGACCAGAAAATTGGGCACCAGATTGTTGCTATCGCAAAAGTTGCCAACCTGTCAGCGATGGAAGTCGATCCAATGGCTGCGGCACAAGCCTACCGAGACCGTGTGTTAGATCCGGTCCGTGATGTGATGCCCAAAGAAATTGTGCAAAGTATTGAAGAACAACTGTCAGGCTCTTGCACCACGGAGATCGCCGCCTTTGATGAGTTTACTGGCTTGCTCACCAACACTTCTCTTCGCAGCGATTTTGACCATATTGTTTTCGACACGGCACCAACAGGCCATACAATCCGTATGTTGGAACTGCCTGGAGCCTGGTCAGGCTATCTTGAAGCCAACCCCGACGCAGCAGCAAACCTGGGGCCACTCATCGGTCTTGAAAAACAGAGAAATCAATATGCTGATGCCGTTGCCGCACTGTCAGACCCTGAACTGACTCGATTGGTACTAGTTGCCAGAGCCCAGGCATCGACACTGAAAGAGGTCTCTCACACCTATGAGGAGCTCTACAATATTGGTCTGAAGCAGCAATACCTGGCTATCAACGGTATCCTGCCTGCAGAAGCGGCCAAGAATGACATTCTGGCCGAAAGCATCATTGCCCGAGAAAAAAAGGCACTGAATGAAATGCCGAAGAATCTTTCCGCATTACCCTTAAGCCAACTGCCGTTGAAACCGTTCAACCTGGTAGGCTTGGATGCACTGCGCAAATTGTTCACCGATAGCAACACTGACGAACTGGAAACGATCCGGGCTGACCAGCAGGATCTGACCTTCCCTAGATTGTCTCAACTCGTCGATGAATTAAGTGCGTCAGGCAAAGGCCTAGTGATGACAATGGGTAAAGGTGGCGTAGGTAAAACTACCATTGCCGCCTCTATTGCAGTTTCACTCGCACAAAAAGGGCATAAAGTTCATTTAACAACCTCAGATCCTGCAGCCCATTTATCTTATACCCTTGATGGTAGCCTGGATAACCTGACGGTCAGCAGGATAGACCCGAAGGTTGAGACAGAAAAGTATCGCCAGTTTGTTCTGAGTAATCAGGGTAAGGGACTTGATGCTGAAGGGTTAGCGGTTTTAGAGGAGGATTTACGCTCCCCGTGTACTGAAGAGATTGCAGTCTTTCAGGCATTCTCCCGCGTCATTAAAGAAGCAGAAGACCATTTCGTCATTATGGACACCGCACCGACCGGCCATACGTTGCTGTTGCTGGACGCCACCGGCGCTTACCACCGCGAAATGGTACGTCAGATGGGACAAAGTGGTGAACAAGCATTGACCCCCATGATGCAACTGCAAGATCCTGATCAAACGAAGGTGGTGATTGTCACCCTCGCTGAAACTACACCGGTATTGGAAGCGGCCAACCTGCAGGAAGATCTGCGCCGGGCAGACATTGAGCCTTGGGCATGGGTTATCAATAATAGCCTGGCGGCTGCATCACCCAGCTCTCCATTCCTCATTACCCGCTCAAATCGCGAACTGCCCCTCATTTCTGAGGTTGAAAAGAAATACGGCCACCGGATTGCGGTTGTCCCTCAACAATCGGCTGATCCTGTTGGATTAGTCCAGCTACAAAAATTAGCAGATAGCGAATAAAATCCACAAATACACAAGGCACGCAGCGCAAAGCGTGCCTTGTTCAAAGGGTTTTAGCTTTGATAATTCACTACCTTGCTTCTTCTTTCCATCAAAACAACATCCCGCCACACGCCACTCATCTCACCGACTTTTTCCCTGATACCTATCACGCGAAAACCCGACTTTTCATGTAGCCCGACACTGCCTTTGTTTTCAGGAAAAATGCCCACAATCAGCGTCCAGATCCCGGCCTCTTCAGACACATTAATCATATGGGACATCAATTTGTAACCAATACCCTGCCCACTGCTTTGAGGATTCACGTAAACGCTCACTTCAGCGACGCCGCGATAGGCGTGACGTTTAGAAAAAGCAGATAATGCAATCCAACCTTCAATTTTACCATCCATGAGCGCGACATAGCGACACTGCTCCATATGACCATCGTTCCAATCATGCCAGCTCGGCGATTCTGTTTGAAAGGTTGCATGACCCGTATTGATCCCCTCTTGATAGATAGCACTGACTGCAGACCAATCTTTTTCTGTCATTTCTCGAACATGCACTTCTTTCATCGGCTGTATCCTTAGAGGGTTATTTATTGTCCTAAGTGTCAAACACAAAAAGGGAGCATTCAATGCTCCCTTTGGTGCTATCTATTTATTTCTCTATACGTTTACCCTGTTCATCTACCACCCGTTCACCATCTTCCTTGGTGAACGAGCCTCGTTGCGCATCGGGCAAAATCTCCAACACCACCTCAGAAGGTCGACACAGCCGGGTACCCAGCGGAGTGACAACTATCGGACGGTTGATCAGGATGGGATGCTGCAGCATAAAATCGACCAGTTGGTCATCGCTGAAGGTCTCTTCTGCCAGACCTAATTGCTCATAAGGCTCGACGTTTTTACGTAACAACGCCCGAACCGTAATCCCCATATCCGCGATCAATTTTACCAGCACCTCACGACTTGGCGGTGTTTCCAGATACAGAATAACTGTGGGCTCAGTGCCACTGTTGCGAATTAACTCCAACGTGTTACGCGATGTTCCACAGGCCGGATTATGATAAATAGTCACATTGCTCATCTGGATGATCTCTCATTGAAATACCCGAAGGCTATGCCTTCGGGTGTTGTTGATTAAACCCTGTTTTTTAACCAATATTTACAGAGATACTGATAACCTCAGTGCTAATGCTGCCAGTGTGACAAACAGCACCGGGATCGTCATGACAATGCCCACCCGGAAATAATAGCCCCAGGTAATGGTCATATTTTTTTGTGACAGCACATGCAGCCACAATAAGGTCGCCAGGCTACCTATCGGGGTGATTTTCGGCCCCAGATCGCTGCCGATGACGTTGGCATAAATCATCGCCTCCTTGATCACGCCGGTGGCAGAACTGCCATCAATCGACAGAGCCCCAACCAAAACTGTGGGCATATTGTTCATGATGGATGACAGGAACGCCGTCAGGAATCCGGTTCCGAGCGTCGCCACCCATAATCCCTGCTCCCCCAGTTGATTCAGCAAGGCGGATAGGTAGTGAGTCAGCCCCGCATTGCGCAGGCCATAAACTACTAGGTACATACCCAGTGAGAAGATAACGATTTGCCAAGGTGCGCCGCGCAGCACTTTACCAGTGTTGATGGCATGTCCTTTCTTCGCTACGGCAAACAAAATCAGTGCCCCGACGGCGGCGACCAAACTGACAGGCACACCGAGCGGTTCCAGGCCAAAGAAACCCACCAACAGCAGCACCAGAACCAACCAGCCAGTTTTAAAGGTGTTGATATCGCGGATAGCCTCTTTTGGTGCCTTCAACAGAGACAGATCGTAAACGGCGGGAATATCTTTGCGGAAAAACAAATGCAGCATGACCAGCGTCGCCGCAATGGCAGCCAGGTTAACAGGCACCATCACTGCCGCGTATTCAGTGAATCCAAGATTAAAGAAATCAGCCGAAACAATATTCACCAGATTCGAGACGATAAGCGGTAAGCTGGCCGTATCGGCAATGAATCCCGCCGCCATTACAAAAGCCAACGTAGCCCCACGACTAAAGCCCAGCGCCAGAAGCATCGCAATCACAATAGGCGTCAGGATGAGCGCGGCACCATCGTTAGCGAACAGTGCCGCCACCGCAGCCCCGAGTAATATAATATAGGTAAACAGCAAACGGCCACGGCCATTGCCCCAGCGAGCCACATGCAGTGCGGCCCATTCAAAGAAACCGGATTCATCCAACAGCAGACTGATGATGATCACGGCAATAAAAGTCGCGGTCGCATTCCAGACGATCTGCCAGACCACCGGAATATCACCCATGTGAACGACACCGGTCAGTAACGCCAGACCCGCGCCTAGCATTGCACTCCAACCAATTCCCAACCCTCTGGGTTGCCAGATAACCAGCACAATGGTCAGGACAAAAATAGCACCTGCCAATAACATAACGCCCCCGAAAGGGCAAAAGTATCCCCTTTGCCCTGTAAATGTTTATACGTTAAACGTCACCGGCCAGATGGCTCAGACGTGCAATACCAATGGGTTCTTCTTCCTGCAACGGGATCAATGCCAACCGTGTAGACAATGCGTCTCTGACTTTTATTATCTGCTCAACCTCATGCGATGCACGTAACTGCAACAGCGATGACGAGGTAGACGTTCCGAGCAGACTGTTGTTGATAAGCCATGCCCAGGGTTCAATACCTGCCCGACGCAAATCTTCCTGCAGGTTGGCCGCCTCCAACACTGGCGTTGTCTCAGGCAACGTCACCAATAACACCTTAGTGCGTTTTTCATCCTGCAACTGCATCATTGGCGTCAGGTAATGCCCATGTTCACCCATACGTTTTTCCACCTCACGGTGATAAGCGCCGGTGGCATCCAGCAACAGCAACGTATGGCCGGTCGGTGCCGTATCCATCACCACAAATCGTTTACCGGCCTCACGGATCACACGGGAAAAAGCCTGAAAGACCGCAATCTCTTCAGTACATGGGGAGCGGAGATCCTCTTCCAATAACGCCTTGCCCTGTGCATCTAGGCTTTTGCCTTTAGTAGACAAGACATGCTGACGATAGCGTTCCGTCTCAGCCAGGGGATCTATCCTGCTGACCGTCAGATTTTCGCGTTGCCCATTCAAGGTATTCTCAAGATGGGCTGCGGGATCAGAAGTGGTCAGGTGAACATCCAGCCCTTTCTCAGCCAGTTTTACTGCAATCGACGCAGCTAAGGTGGTTTTACCTACGCCACCTTTACCCATCAGCATCACCAAACCGTGTTTATCAACGGCAATCTCCGCAACCAGAGAGGACAGTGTGGGTAATTTCGGCAAAGTGTCTGTCATGTGTTGTTTAGAGGTTGAATGGCGTGTTTCGTTTTTTACCAGAAGCTGGCGCAACGCATCGATACCTACTATATTCACCGGTTGCAGCATCAAATCATCTCGGGGTAATCCCGTGAGAACCTCGGGTAATTCACTCAGAGCCTGCTTTTCACGCAAATACAATGCGCGAGCCAGCTTGTCTGCCTGAGCTTCGGCTTCAGGCAATATGCCGTTAACCACCAGATACTGATTACGTAACCCGACCTGAGCCAGTTCGTGGTGGGTTCTGCCGACCTCAGATAATGTTGATTTTTGCGCTCTGGCAACCAATATCAGGCGGGTTCTTTCTGCATCTGATAAGGCCTGCAATGCATGGGCATAGCGGTCACGCTGCTTTTCCAAACCCGCCAAAGGGCCCAGACACGATGAACCTTCTGGATTACTGTCGATAAAACTGCTCCATGCACCGGGGAGCTGTAACAAACGGATGGTATGTCCGGTAGGTGCAGTGTCGAAAATCACATGGTCAAAATCATCAAGTAGCGAAGCATCGGTCAACAAGCCCGTAAACTCATCAAATGCCGCAATCTCCGTGGTGCAAGCCCCTGACAATTGCTCTTCAATACTGCGAACCACCGCCTCTGGCAAAAGTCCTTTTACTGGATCAACAATACGGGAGCGGTAAAGCTGAGCCGCCTCCTGAGGGTCAATTTCCAGCGCGGATAATCCCGGTACATCAGCGATTGCGGTGATGGTATTACCGATATGCTGATTAAACACCTGACCGACGTTTGAGGCAGGATCGGTGCTAACCAAGAGTACACGCTTGCCTGCATCCGCTAACGCGATCGCACTGGCACATGAAATGGATGTTTTACCGACGCCGCCTTTCCCGGTAAAAAAGAGAAAAACCGGTGGATATCTTAAGAAGTTCATCACTCACTTCCCCTCATGGATTAACAGCAAGACGTGTTGCCACTACAGCAACCTTTAGATGCAATGCCTGTGATTTCCAGTGGAATCTTGCACCAGCGAGCCAGGTCAGCACGCGTAGGGTAACGCCCTGCCATCACAAATTCCCCATCGAGCAGAATTAGCGGCAAGCCTTCAGCACCTGAGTTTTCAAGAAAATTTTTGACCAAGATATTGTCAATAAAGGCCATTGGTTGTTGAGAGAGGTTGTAACGTGTAACGGTGATCCCTCGCTTTTTGAGCCAGTCTACATCAGCCGAGAATGTCACCAAGGCCTGGTCAACATCGGTACCGCATACGCCGGTACTACAACATAATGCAGGGTCATAAACTGAGAGAGTTTTCATCGATTCCTTCCTTCCCGTGGTTTGGTTGATCTGTTCTCCCTTCAATCAAATATGAAAAAACAGATATGATAGGGTAAATTTTTTAATGTATCAGAGACAAACAGCCTTACCGCCCGTGGTCACATTGCCTCTCGCCAGTAAAATAATTTCATCTCGTTGACTGAGATAGGCCTGCTCAATCACGGTGGCAGCCCAGGCAGGAATATGCGGTGACAAGCGATAGTGGATCCACTTTCCTGCCCGGCGATCCAACAAAAGTCCAGACTCTCTCAACATTGCCAAGTGTCTTGAAATCTTGGGCTGAGACTCATTCAGCGTATTACAAAGCTCACAAACACACAGCTCGCCGGACTCTCGCAACAGCAGAATGATACTCAGACGGGTTTCGTCTGATAGATTTTTGAAAAGTTGCAAAGGTGTGAGTGCGATCATGGGAGCTCCAGAACTGAATACTGAAGTTATCATAGGACTACTAAAACCAAAGTCAATTATATATTCGTTTTTCCATATTCATTGATTAAATTTTATTGAAAAAAGCACATCTCAACATATAGAGGTCATCTTCAATTGTATGGTGGCACCAGCAGCTATACTTAGGAACTACTGTGAAGCCTGGGTGCTTCACGTTCTGATGTTCCTTGGGGATTTTCCTGTCCGGGGATCATCCCCAAGGATACGGATGAATAGGGTACAAACTCAGAAAACTATCATCCTTACCAAGACTATAATTTACCCAAGCTATTATCTGAGGTAATGCCATGTGTGGTCGTTTCACTCAAATCAGAACCCGAGCTGATTACCTTGAATTTCTTGCGTCTGAATTAGAGTTCAACGGTGCTCTCGAACCTGTTCCTATTGGCAGATACAACGTTGCACCAGGTACCCGTGTTCTTCTTCTCAATCAGCGAGAAGATACGCTGAACCTCGATCCGTTGATGTGGGGATATAGTCCGGAGTGGTGGCAAAAAATGGGCCGTGCTCCTGTCATTAATGCACGGATTGAGACAGCGGCGGAAAGCCGTATGTTTAAACCTTTATGGCAACAAGGTCGCGCACTTGTAATGGCTGACGGTTGGTACGAATGGAAGAAGTCGCCTGAGGATCCTAAAATTAAACAGCCGTGGTTTATTTACCATGAAGACCAGACACCTATTTTCTTTGCTGCAATAAGTCGGTTTCATCCTGATGAGAAAGAGCCTTCAAACAATGATGGCTTTGTGATTGTGACAGCAGCGAGTGATTCGGGGTTATTAGACATTCACGATCGTCGGCCTGTAGTCTTACCGCCAGCAGTAGCACGTGAATGGATGGATCCAGCGACATCCTCGAAGAGAGCCAAAGAAATTGCTTTAGAAGCCGTGACACCTGCAGAAGAGTTTGACTGGCACCCAGTAACAAAAAAAGTGGGCAACATCCGCAATAATTGCCCGGAACTCATCGAGCCATTAGACGCTCTGTTTAATCACTCACCTAACAACGGGTAACTCAGACCAGCGGGTTGTGTACGCTGGCGATAACATCTCTCGTTTCATCTGCCATGCCTTTTGTATGCCTTGCCCGGCAAACCAAACTTTACCCTTGCCGGATTTATTAATATCATCCAGCACGGCCATCAGTGCTGCACTGTTAGCCTTTGGCTGATTATCATCAAACAATCCCAATTGAGCTACACCCTGACTGTAAAAATCACCCAGCATCACCCCGCCTTTTTGATAGCGATGTCCGTCTTTCCATATCGCACCAAGACACCCTACTGCCGCCGCAATGATGTCACGCGAATCTTGTGTAGGGATGTGAAGCTTAGTGCTAACGATGTTTCCATAGTACGGTTCGTTCAGCGCAAATGGGCTGGTTTTGATGAAGGTTGAAATGTGTCGGCAATATTGATGTTCTGCACGTAGTTTTTCAGCAGCGCGAACAGCATATCCGCAGATGGCCTCATGCATATCCTGATAGTCCGTGATCCGCTCACCAAAGGAACGACTACAAACTATCTGCTGTTTTGTCGGGGCAAACTCTTCCAGTTCGAGGCATTGTTCACCGTTGAGCTCTCTGACTGTTCGCTCTAACACCACATTGAAGTTTTTACGCACAAATTGCGAATTGGTTTCAGCAAGCTGTAATGCCGTAGTAATGCCAAGTTGGTTCAGCTTCTTACCAGTACGGTGGCCAATACCCCATATGTCCTGTACTGGCGTTATTGCGAGTAGTTTACGCTGTCTGATGGGCTCAGATAAATCTAGCACACCACCAGTTTTACTCCACTGCTTAGCCGCATGGTTTGCCAGTTTAGCCAGGGTTTTAGTTTGAGCTATCCCTACGCCAACAGTGAGACCAGTCCACCGCAATACCCGCTGGCGTACATCACGGCCAAACTGATCAAGGCTCATACAATTCTTGACCCCGGACACGTTCAAGAATGCCTCATCAATGGAGTATAATTCTGTGGCCGGTGACATTGCTTCAAGTACCGTCATGACCCGATTAGACATGTCAGCGTAAAGCTCATAGTTACTACTGAATGTAATCACACCATGCTGTTGGATAAGATTGCGCATTTTAAAATAGGGTTCGCCCATTTTAATTCCGAGCAATTTGGCTTCGCGGCTACGGGCTATCACACAGCCATCATTGTTCGAAAGTACAACTATCGGCTTCCCCTGCAAATCCGGCCGGAAAACAGACTCACAGGATGCGTAAAAGAATTAACGTCAGCGAGGGCAAACATTTGAAGCCTCATTAATGACGTATCTCACCACACCGAACGTTTCCAAATCATCGCCACCATCATTCAAAATGATAGGTGTGTAGTCTGGGTTCATGGCTTCAAGCTGTACAACAGGATGTAAGCACAGTTTTTTCACTGTGAACTCCCCGCCTACAGCCGCAATGATAATGTCGCCATGCTGTGGTGTGACACTGCGATCAACAACCAGCAGTGAGCCGTCATAGATACCGGCTCCAATCATAGAATTACCCGATACTCGCACAAAATAACTCGCTGCAGGATGAGCAATACATAGTTCATTCAGATCCAGTGGCCGTTCTACATAATCTGCTGCAGGGCTAGGAAAACCTGCCGGGATTGTCTCGTTAAACAACGGGATAAGAACGATTTCACGAAGCGGAGAAAGTTGGTAAAAAATCATCATTCACATCCATAATTAACTGTATATACATACAGGATAATTTATAGGAACATTCCTGTGAAGTCAGCTAACGAACGTTTTTCGCAAGCCTCTGGATCTTCGAAGAAGATAATTTTTACTGGGTGTTTAACCACTAAATTAACCGATTGCGGATTGACCATGAATTCAAGGATGAGTTTAGTGGCATAGGGAATCGGGGGACATTCCAAACATCTCCCCAGGGAAATGTTTCCCTGGGGAGTGAGGTTACTGGGTAACCTTGGGTAAAAAGTCAGTGCTGCGTTGGTTTGTCGCCTGCCTCATCGATACAGACGAGTTGGACTTTCTCTGGCACAATTTCCAATATGGCAACCAAGAAGTTGCTCGGAGTCAGTAAGGGACTTCGAGGAGACCAGACGTTCTGGTCAATCCTGTCCAGGTGGTATTTTTCGACCAGTTGGTTTATCGCTTCAAACACCGGCACGTTAAGTTCAACCAACTCTTGTACAACAGTATCGTCATGCAGGTTGGTATCGTTCAACGTCAGCCCGAAATGCTTCTTCAGCAGATACGCCGCTATCGTCTGGTATTCACGAACTTCATGGGTATCCATCGTTAATTCCTCCGATATTGGCTCAGGCTGCAGCCAGGGCCTGTTCACGTAAGATAAGGTACTCAAAGGCTTCTCGGGCAAAACGGCTTGCCTGAAAAATAACCTTCTTGTCTTCTTTCAGTGCCTTCAGCCATGACGCGATATAGCTCTCATGCTGAACATCACCCTGGATACCCACTTCGGCGCACAGGAATGCCGAACCGATTTCCGCCACAAGCTCTTCGAACGCATACACCGGGTCCCCAAACCGACGTGAAGAAGACGTTATGCCTTCTCGCGCCAATCGGGAGACATGACCGGTAGAATGCACCAGCTCATGCAACAGCGTACTGTAGTAATCTGCCGGGCGATGGAACTGCACCGCTTCCGGCATCGTGATACGATCTGCTCCAGCGCTGTAGAACGCCCGGTCTTGATGCCTATGTACCACCGGTACGCTACTGCAGGCAACCACCTGTTCTGCTCGCTGGATACGCTCAATATCGTGTTGCTCTGGCGATTCTACTGCATCACCGGCCACCCTCACCGGCGTCAACAGTTTCTCGGGTAAATTCTCACATTGCTCAACGTTGAACAGGTGAAAACTGGTCATAAAATTCCGCTGAGAAACCACGGCGTTCCCCTGTTCGTCAAAAAGCGGCCTGCCCTGTTCGTCAGCCTCTTTTTTCTCAAACGGCTTGAACAGGGTCACCAGTGTGGATTTCTCGCCTTTGCGTACGTTACCGCCCACATCCAGTGCCTGTTTGAACGTCAGCCAGCGGTGTGAAGTAAACCCCTTCTCCGCTGCATCAATCCACAGCAGCAACACATTGATACCGCTGTAGGCTCGTCCAGTAATGGCGTTGGCCGGTAATCCGCTCATGCTGACAGAACGGCCACCGGCAACACTACGCCACGGTTTACGCCACGGAGACGTGCCCTTTTCCAGTGCCGCGACGATTTTATCCGTCACGACCTGGAACAGGTCCACTTTATCCTGGTGACGTGATACTGCCTTTTTCCTGGTTTGTTTCGTTGTCATGGTAAGTCCTCGCCATAAAAAACGGGGACTTACCCCCTTGCGGGAATAAATCCCCGCAAGGGTTGTCAGTGCTAGAATCGCATTAACCGATAATAGCGTCAGTGTGTTGAAGCCCTGGTGGTAACATCACCGCCAAATGGAGGTAGGTGTTTAACCAGTCAGAAACTTGCTGCCACTCGGTACGTCCGACCGTCGAGTGAAGGGCGTAACATGTAGGGCAATAGTGGTTAACCAGCAGCAGTACCGCCATCACCAGAAAATCGTAAGGATGATGGTCGGTATCACACTGACTTTGCCGCCGTTCGGAGGAAAACAACCGAACCAGGCAAAGAGGGTCACCTGATAGGCCTGCGCTAAAATCACCGTTAAAGGAGATAACGCCCAAACCGACCATACTGTCGTCATACCTCAGCGGTTTTGTTCCACTGTGGTCATAGACAGTCAAAGGCTTACCCAACCAACAAAAATCAGGCTCATTACGGATCCGATGATGCACCTGAGTTACTGCACGACACAGTTCCTTCCAGGCCTCATGGGGAACAGTCTGAAGATGAGTGAAAGAATGGTTCCGCTTCATCACCATCCTTCCTCCATCTCGATCTCGATCGCTCTAGCCATGCCACATTTGAAAAAGTAATCCCAGGCACCTTCAGTAATACTTCGCGCCAGGGTAACCACCTCTTCAACCAGTGCTCGGCAAGACGGATGCGTGAAACGGGGTGAGTTGCCGCCACATTTCAACGCAAAATCTTCGGCAAGAAAACCTATCGCCCAAACGTTATCTGTAAAGCCATCCTCATCCGGTTGCGTGCCAATTCCCAATTGCTCATGGGCAGCAATCACCAGCAAATCACCTTCAAGGTTTGCCAGTTCACACAAGTCATCGAGAGAAAAGGAGCCGTTGGCCTGGTTTGTCGTCATCATGGTAAGTTCCTTTATAATTAAAAAAGGGACTTACCCCCCCGATAGGGAAGTCAGTCCCTATGGGTGAGTGAAATCAAAACATCGGTTTAGCTGCCCTGAGTTCGAACAACCTCTAATGCAGCCTCCAGCGTTAACCAGCAGATCCCATTGTTGGCATCGAAATCATGAACAGCCTGTTCAAGTGCTGCTATGGCTTCGTCATGGGTCGCCGTCTCGTCTTGAGACTGAACATCTTCGGCGTACCACAGATCCAGCAGGATCATTTCTTTCTGATCCTCATGCTGCTGAAGTTTTTGAATGGCTTCAGCCACGGTTAAGATAGCGGCCATTAGTCAATCGCCCCACCAATAGCGGCCCATTCAGGATGCCGCACTGCAAAATCACGCAGTCGGTGGTAGCTCTCGATAAGAAAGTCATGACCAGATTCCGCCAGGACGCATAGGGCATACAGTGACACCGTCATTCCCAACGCTTGGGCACTCATCTCACCCTGGTAATAGTTTGAGTGCACCTCAACACGATAGGTTTTTTCTGTCTGCGGACAGACAAAGAACCCGCCATCGGATTGGGTGTACCAATGCCAAAAATCCCCGCCATAGTCCTCGCCATAGTCCTGACTAAACTTACGGGCATAGGCGTAGCACATCTGAGTAAAGCTAACCACATGGAGAGTGGCACTGTCCTGGGAAAAACCCTGTTGGACGAGTACCGAAACCAGGTTGTAGAAACCGGTCATCCAGTCAGTGTTTTCCGCCGTTACGACGGGTGTTTCTGTTTTTGTCATCTGTGTCATTCCAGGTTTTCTCCAAAAAAAGAGCGGAACCTTCCCTTTGGGGGACACGTCCCGCAAAGGATTGAGTAACAATAAGGTTATGCGACGTTCACCACAGACGTGGGTAGCAGCATCTCGCCGTGTTCGTTCACCATCGCTATACGTTCACGCAATAAACGACTGGCATGGCTGAAACATCGCCGGTCACGCTCACTCGCTCGCTTACAGCTCAGATTTTCCAGTTCTGCAAGGTGACGTTGCGCACTACCCCGCCATGAACGTCGCTCATCATTCCCAACGCAGGCGCAGAAATGGGCATTCGCCAGGGTAAACATACGGTCCGTTGCATTGCGGTATTCCGCGACAAGAACAAAGGTTGTCATAAGTCACTCCGTATCAAATATGACAGGGAGTCATCCCTTTACGGGGATCGGCTCCCGTAAAGGTGAGAATGAAAATCTCTACCAGGGGAAAAGCATCCCGGCAGAGACAAGAGCCATTAGCTCGCTGAAGTAATTATCAGTTTGTAATCGTCATATTTCACCAGGAAGCTCTCTGTCAGCTCGACAGATTCCTCCCCCAGACGAACAAACAGGGTTAATGAAAATGTCACTTCCGTATCGGATGGAACGAGCCGCTTACTCCAGGCATCCTGCGCTGCTTTTATCAGCGCAAGTTGCCGACGTTCCCACTCAGCGATGCTGAAGCGGTCTACGGCGCGATCCCAGGCCGATAACGTGATAGATACCGGTAAAAAAGCCAGTTCTTTGTCTTTGTGTGAGTCCATAGATGTTTCCTTACGCAAAAAATAAGGGAACACCTATCCCTGGAGGGAAGCGTGTTCCCTTTAGGGTGAGTCAATCAGATAGGATGCCAATCAAGGCAAGTGGGATAAACGTACCTTCATCGCAGTAAACTGCGATCCCCGCTTTCAAAGATTCAGGGGGGTTACCGCTCTAAAAGCGTTGCATTTCAGGTCTAGGCAACTGGGGTTTGACCACCTTACAGCGCTACCTTACAGGTCATGGCAGCATTGGGTGTTGTCGAAGACAACGGTTCAACGACTAAAATCGTACACAATTCAAACGTACTCGACAAGCCCCCTTTTTTGCATAAATACTCACCGTTGGCACTGTCAAGACTCATCATCACTCACTCTGTTATAAACCCTGGCAACATAATGTCCGCGCCCATCCCCATGCCCCAAATCCATCGAAACCATTGCCTCCGCTTCTTTCCGGCTTAACCCCTTATTCATATGATAGTCAGTAGCCTCTTTGGAATAGGCATATCGTAGACTGTGCGGAGACTCCTTCCCCGTTAACCCAGCCTCTTTGAGCGTATTTCTATATCTATCAATAGCAGAGTGCAAATTAGGCTTATCTATTAATCGCCCATTGTGTTTATCAGCATATTTTATCGCCTCATTGACTGCGCGAATAACTGTATCGCGATCCACAACCGTGGTATCCCTCGGGCGTCCACCTTTGGTTCCGAATACAATCCGTATGCGTTCATCCCCTTTATTCAATGCCTGTCTCCAGGTCTTTAATGATTTTGCTGATTGAACAGTTTCTTCCGTTCTTAATCCTAAACAACGAGCCAATTGCATTGCGGCGGCAACACCTTCGTCTTTATCACGGACCTGGGCGAGCGCTGCGTGATAGCGCTCGCCTGAAATAGCAATTTTAGAACCGTCACGACTGGCCCCAGATAAGCCGAGAGCTGAATTACTTAATCGTTCATGACTCGGATCGGCGAGTTTCGTCCTACCTGCAGTAGTAAATATCGCCCGAATAGCCGCCATTTCATTTTGCATAGTACGTTTTGATATATTTTCAGACTGCCGACTTTTTATATATAGCTCAACATGATTGGTTTTTATATTACTGACATCGCGGATCTGGATATTTAATTTCAACATACCTTCTGCGAAACGAGACGCTATTCTGGCGCGATCTGAAACGGTTTTAAAACTTCCGCCAGATTTTCGGGCCAATGTGATCAATTGCTTACTTAACTGCTTATTGGCTCTCGACATCCCCCACTCCTTTCGTCCTGAAAAACGCACGACATTACCGCCTTCGTCCCGAAGGAAGAAGGTCGTACCGAACTGCATTTTTGATGTACGCCAAAAACGTCTGAACAACGTTCAGCACGACGGTGATACATCCTGGCCCCGACGACACGGTTTGATTTGCGCTTCCTGCGGCTCGACTGATAACTGTGCATCGGGGTGGCAAAATGTTGAGTTCTTGTGAGGTATCCACAGCTCGCTGAGCTGCTTGCGGCTTGCGCCGGTACCTGACTATTGCCAGGTCACCTCCATCCATCAGCTTTCGCTAATGTTGCCATCGTTACCGAATCGATTGTTCTCCTTCATTTCATAGATAAGCGTCTTCATGGGGTTACCCCGTTTTTACGACGCGATGGTTTAAAAAATATCTTTTTACTGCTCTGGACGTTCCATAGCCCGTGGTTCGGCCAGGGTACTACGTGTCGGTCAGAGCGTAGAAGACGTTGGTAAAGCCCGTATTACGTGGGTTCGTCCGTTATGCGCTTTGCGCGTCACTTGGTATATGCTTCGCAATTACACAAGTGACGCGCTGCGCAACTCCCGCGCCAAATGCTGCTTCTGCAGATGCCAAATGTTCCAATTGGCATAGCAGAACGCCGCAAATGTTGCCGGGATGGCTGGACGTAGGTCCAAAGAGATAAGGGCATAGACATGGTGTTTCTCTTGGTAATAGAGAAACTAGCCCGCTGGGGTGCAAGTTGTCGTGATGAAACTGACTGTCCGTGAGTGGATAAACGTACCTTCATCGCAGTGGTTCTGCGATCCCCGCTTTCAAAGATTCAGGGGGGTTACCGCTCTAAAAGCGTTGCATTTCAGGTCTAGGCAACTGGGGTTTGACCGCCTAACAGCGCTACCTTACAGGTCATGGAAGCATTGGGTGTTGTCGAAGACAACGATGGGACAGAGGGCATCATAAATGAGAGTTCAAAAACCTTCAACAGAAACGGGGCGGAGATATATGCAGCAGAAGAGACGGAGTTTTGCACATACCCACCCCCAGAGTCTGTTCGCTTGTCCCGCTCACAGACCGCTCCCGTTTGCCGGGGTGCTGGGTGGCCCCCGGCTTCACTGGCTTTTCTGACCGTGGATATGTGCATAACTCAATTTGTTTTTTCAACATTTTCAGGTTTTCAATGGCTTTTTTCTACCTATTTTACTTCCGTTTTTATAACGTACTCAAACTTTCGCACTCCTCTGAAATAACTCATTTAATCGTTAAAGGTGGTATTCCCTGTTTACTTAACATTTCATACATTGCGTAAAAAATCACAACAAGGTCAATTACCTTGCATTAACTAACCGTGAAATTTTTATGCAAATAACATTAAATTGAAATGGGTTTATCATTATCGGCCGAGGATTGAAGATTGAGGAGCAATGATGTAAAAGCACGCTAAGTAGATAATTTATTGTTTGCATTAAAATTTAATGATCTAGGCTGTGTCCCTCAATTCAGTTTTCATACAAATCAATACGATAGAAACAGAAGATTAGAGTAATTTTGAGCAAAAATGCCAGAATTAATTACTAAATAGCGCTCAGGTTATGAGCAGTATTCCCTTCCTAACAATTGAGGGACACATCCTAGCATGTTTACTCAAACACTGCGCAAGCTCGGCAACCACTAGTGGCAGAACGGTCTGGCCGTTACGTTTATGCTGGGCTAAACAAGGGCGAGGTATGGAACGCGCAGGCCTGAGCGGTGTTTTTTTATTGATGGGATGAAATTCGTGAACGCAGCTTTGTGCAACAACGCTATAGGGCCTGCGGTCTCAACCTGGGGACGGCGGCAACCTGCGTTGACTGCCCGATGAAGTCCTTATAGTGATTTTCCTTTCCACTAAGAGTGCCCCTTATTTTATCTATATCCGATTTATTCAACAATGTAATCCCGCACTTTCTCTCGTTACCGACAGAAAAATGAAAAATAAGTTTACTAACTCATTATATATACATTCCCCCCGTTGCAACTCAAAGCATAATTGCACGCTCTACGGCTTTGGCTGCATTAACCAGACCATAACCAAACCATGGACTCCATCCACTCGTATCAAAATAGCCTCGCTCAAAAGGTGATATTGGAGTATCTAAAACATAACCCGACGGAGTATCATTGCAATTGAAAGAGAGTTCAGGGTAGCAAGAAAAATCCATATCCTTTGTAGCAGTTTTCTTTATTAAAGATACTATATCTCTTGCATTCAAGTTAGCATTCGCACTAACCACTAAACCTGCTACGGCCGCAACTAAGGCAGCCGAGGCAGAAGTACCTTTAAAATTATGTGTGAATTTTTTACTATCCGCTGATCGCGTAGTTAATCCTGGTTCGTTGAATAAGTATGCATCAAAGCAATGACTATTATTAGAAGGCGCACAAATTGAAATACCGGGGCCATAACAAGAGTAGTGCGCTTTTTGCCCGTAACAATTGACCGCTGAAACTAGTAAGACATTATCTAGTTCGGCTAAAGAATGGGTAAAACAGGTAGAAAAACGCGCATCGCTTAATTGACCATGAGAATTTACGTAGCCATAGTAGGGAATCTCATTATCTGTTTTAAAATTTATCGGACAGTTCGAATTGCCCGCCGCCCAGACAAATACAATGCCTTTACCTCGGCGCCCACCTGTACTGGATAACTCTCGAATTAGCTCTACATTCTCTTCTGAAAATTTCATATGAGGTAGTCTGGCCCATGTGTTAACAAAAACATCAACCTTATCCGAAAGAAATTTAAGTATCTGATGGAATCCCTTTTGAGTGATTTGAAAACCATCATCATACTCCCATCGAACAGGCAGAAGACGACAACCAGGTGCCACACCTATAGGCAGGACTTTTGATAAGGGTGCTGCCATTAAACCAGCAAGAGCGCTACCATGTCGATAACCAGGAATATACATTTTATCTTGCATTACTTTGGGCTGACCGGCATATACGATCCCATTTTTCAAATAAGCAGCCGCAATAAATTTTGAAGAAATATTTTCATCTATGCAACTTAGGAAGCAACCATCGTCCGCAAATCCAATCACAACATCTTCACTACCAAACCCCTGTAAACTCTCCCAAGCACTTTCGGCATTGACTGAAAAATACTGTAGATTATTTTTATCAGTTTTTCTTCCATGCAAATGCCACTGAGCCATATATTTTTCAGAACGCAATAGTACCGCTCTTTTAATTAATGATACCATTTCCCCTCCAAGATTAGAGATTTGCCTGTTGTTTCCAGAGCATATAATATGCCCCTCTGCGTTGTACTAAATCATCATGCGTCCCTTCCTCTACAATTACCCCATCATTTAATACGATGATTCGATCCATAGTAATAATAGTTGACAATCGATGGGCAATAGCGATAACTGTTTTATCAGTCATTATTTCATTGAATGAATCCTGAATATCTGACTCTGTAACTGAATCAAGTGCTGAGGTAGCTTCATCAAGAATTAGTATGGGAGAATCACGCAAGATCGCGCGACATATACTTAGCCTCTGTCTCTGACCACCTGATAACTTTACACCTCGATCTCCAACCATTGTCGAGAAACCTTTATTTACTCCATCAGTAGCATTAATGATAAAGTCCAAGGCTCTCGCCTTCCGAGCGGCTTCGATCACATTCTCTTCGTTTACATTCTCACACCCAAAAGTTATATTCTCAAAAATAGTTCTATTTAATAGCATATTATCTTGCGTTACAATGCTAAAATTTCTTCTGAGATCATTCTGTGTAACATCTCTAATATCTATATTATCAATTCTAATCTCACCCGACGAAGGATCATAAAATCTCAGTAGTAAGTTAATCAAGGTTGACTTTCCGGAGCCAGATTCACCTACAATTGCAACCTTTTCTCCTGAATGGATGTGTAGACTTAGACCATTTATGACGTTATTACCACTATCATAATCAAAAAATACATTATCTATAAAAACGTCACCCTTAACTTTGGGGAAAAATACAGGCTCACTGTTATCGGAAATTTTATTATCAAAATGCAAAGTGTCTAATGCTGCATTGAATAGACCAATGGACCTCATTGCGCCAGTAAGTTGACTCATTAAAGTTGACAATTGAGACTCCAGCCTGAAAACAAGGCCGAAAACAATGGATATCTCCCCAACTGAAAGACGACCCGCCTGCCAAGATTCAATGGAAATATATCCAATAGCTACCATCGCTGCAGAACTGGTAATAATAAGTAAAGTTTCAGCAACAGTGATTGCTCTAAGAAAGCTTTTTGATTTATTTGTAAAATCTCTTAAATGAAGCTCAAAGAATGCCTTTTCATCTCCTTCAGGAGAAAATGATTTAACATTCATAATGTTGGAAAATATATCAACAAGATGCCCATTAATAATATTCGATGCATCCGCTGATTTTCTTGATCGCCTTTTTATCTCGGGAGCAAATTTATATGATAAAAAGGCATATAGAATAAGCCAAAGTATAATTACGACAGAGAATGAAAAGTTAAGAACACTCATAAACCCAATGACAAGAATAATATAAGCAACGTTTGACCATATGATCTGCAATGAATTTAGCAAAAACTCCGTTACAGCCTGCCCGGCTTGCCACACAGCAGAAGAAATTTTCCCTGTATGTGTTTTGTTAAAGTAAGCAATGTCATTATTCATGACTCTAAGATAAAGTACCCATCTGACAAGAGGACTAAATTTTGCTCTAATGCATTGGTCACAAAGAAGTCCCATAAACAACGAAGTAAGAGGACGAATAATAAAAAATAATAAGGCTGCAAGTATGAGCAACTGATTCTGCGTCAATATGTCTACTACACTTTGAGATAATGTTTTGTTAAGCGAGTCAATTATAAGACCGACAATATAGATAACTCCAACATCGACACATGCCTTTATTATGCCCGCAATCGCAATCATAATAACAACGAATTTTATTTTCCCAATAAAAAAAGAAAGCGTAGGTTTCTGATTAAAAAAAGACGAGTCTTTAGGAGGGAAAGAGTTTATTATATTCTCAAAATAACGAAATATGTAATCTAACATTTACCGTTCCTTCACTTTAATCAATAATGATGGCAACACAGTTGCCATCATTTTGGTATGTCAATATTTATTTAAAGAATTACCAGCGCCCCCCACCTACACCGCCCATGCCTGTTGTACTACCACCGCGGCAGCAGAGAAATTCAAAATTACCTTCTTTTTCATCCTCTTCTGAGGAAATAAACTTCGCAGTATCAACAGGTGCGACTTTGTTAGTTGATACATTTTTTACATCATCAAAATCTTCTTTGTTCATATGTATACCTTAGCTAATTAAGACTACATGTTACGCATCATAACAGATATTATCTATTTAATGCGTCCTTGATGCTAAACTTCAGCAACTCTCTGGTCAGATGACAAAGTGGTCCACGCGGACTTATCTCACCTTCGTTCAGCCGGGCGGATAAACATCCAGAAGCACAGCTCCACCTGGCAAAACACTTTTTGCAATCAGAAAAATAACTAGCATCAATTTTTCTTAGATTGTTAATCTTCGTTAAATCAAAAATAAAGCGGTTATCAATGAATTTTCCAACATGATAATAATCGTATCCTGAATTATTTTTTCTACTATATCTATGACAACCAGCTACATTTCCTTCTGATGTGATCGCGAATTCTACATTACAAAAACGAGATGATCGGCGGACTATATTCGTCATCATTTTACAGGTAACATATATACCGTATTGTTTTCCTAGCTCATAGGCATCAATAAATGCATCAACGAACGCCTGCTGTTCAGGTTTGCTCATTTCTGTTTCACTAGCCCTCCCAATTTCAGCCATAGGTTCAAAACGTATAGCTTTGACATCTGTATTTCTATATGTGTACTCAACCATCTCTTTTAGAAGATCAGAAGATGCGAATGATATTGTTGTTCTAAAATGACAAGGCACACCATATTTAGTCAATATATTCGCAGTTCGCATGACTGCTTTGTGTGAGTTCTTACCATTTGGAAATGATCTATTTGCTTGTAACTCAGGAAGAATATCACAAGACAGAGTAACGTAATGAATATTCTTTGAAATCCACTTGGCTTTATCTTCAGTAATTAAAACACCATTTGTAATAAGTCTAATCCAATATTTAACACCCTCTTCATCGGCACGGTAATGTATATAATTTGTGATCCAGACGATCAAATCCCATTCTATAGTAGGTTCCCCTCCGCCTAGATAACGAAATTCAGCAGTTTTATGCTTATGATTCTTTGCATTATTTATTACGAGATCCACTGCCGCTTTTGCAATTTCCTTTGACATCGGTGTAAACTTTTCATTTGAAGCCTTTGCATAGCAGTAACTGCAGGCTAAGTTACAACTTTCCGTCAGCAAAAGAGTTGCTTCAATAGGTTTAAACTGATCGATCTCTTTTATATCAGGTAAAGGATTAGTAGAAAATCCAAAGAGATCTTTACCTTCCATTTCTTTAATGAGATGGCTATTGAGTTCGACGGGACTAAGAACCTCATTTTTCTGTAACTTGATGAGTAATTTTTCATTTTCAACAGAGGTTTTTATAGCATAGCCTCTGATCGGAAAGTGAATATAAACGTAACCATCATTACCATTGAAAAAGTGCATTTCTGTATTAACTATCCCAGTCATGTTAAGTCCTTATCTGTGATAAATTAAAAGCCTGTAGATTTCTTTCCAGAAATTCTTTCACAGAAACAGGCGGTTCAATATTAACTATTGGGTATTCAAAGATTTTTTTGCTGTGCCGTTTATTTAGCAATGCATGTAAATGAAAGTGCCACGGTCTATCGGTAAAGCCAAACATAGTAGTTTCAGGGAAAACCACACCACAATGGCGACTATGATTGACAAAATACCCCTCGACACCCTTTGACTTTTCATATCTTAGATTAAGAGATTTCTTCCATATTCGAGTATGGGGATCATGAAAAATCGAGCCATTAAAAGCCAATTCTTTGCGTTGTGGTACACACAATGTATTTATATCCCTGAAGGTAAAACAGGAACAGGTCACTGCATCGTTGTAGGAATGGGTTTCGAGAATAAAATCGTAAAAATCAGGATCATAAATATCATCAGCGTCATGCATCATTACCCAGTCGATATCTTCTGTATCAAGAAAATCTAGCGTATAATTCCTTGCTGACACTTGATCGTAACCACCCTCTTCTATGCTTGTATCGTATCCTTTTCCAAAGTTACGCATACATAGTGTTATTTTATTAGAAAGCTGATATGTCGATTCAAATAAAGAATCAGTCAAAAGGATAATAATTTTACTGACCGAGGACGAGCGTGATGCTTCTCCCAGGGTGGCCAATGATATAGCTAATTCGTTACTGCATACAGTACAGTAAATACCGATCCCTTTTTTCATATACTTTCACTTTCCGCATGTATTTATGCTTTAAAGATAAGGCCGTAATGTTCATATAAATATGATTAAAATCAATTTTTTCTTACTAACCTCTCTATCTCTCAGAAAAAGACAATTATTTTTACGCTTAGGGTTTTTATTAGTTTGTTTAATATAAAAAAAAGTAACAATTAGATTATTAATCTATCTTATTATATGGTGTAGACTATAAAAACGGATCTTGCAATAGCTCAAATTCAATTATTTAAATGAATAATAAATAATATTAAATGAAATAATTAGCAATTAACCACAATAATTTAATCTAAAAGGAAGGTAGATAAATATTAAATTTATCAAAAGGTTACCATATAATCCTTTAGAGAGAGACTGACAGTTAGCTTATTATCCCCATTGCGTAGACTATAATTTAAATATAGCAAGAACTATCTTCAATATTACACACGCAATAATTACAATTGGAAATTATTAGATAATGATATTATGCCTATCCTTTTTTTAAAGATGTTGCTTTTCTTACCCTATAAATCGTCTATCTGGTAGTCTCGACCTGCGCCCCGTAGTGCCGCAGCGTAAGATGCACCGAACAGTTGCTTGAGCTTGGACATCGCTATTTCTAGCATCGAACATCGGTTGTAAGCCGTGTCCTATTTCCAGTAGGTACTCCACGTAAGATGTTGTCTGGCCACTACCTGATTTCGGTTGGCGTACTCCGTTGACCAGTAATCTGCACAGGTTCGCGGTGGGATCAACGATTTGATTTTTTACTTCACAACTCGTCATTGTACAGCTTCGTATCTGAAGCCCCATCGACTGAAGCAATCTTGATTGATTTCCCGATGAGTCTGTAGGAAAAGCACCGGGAACTCATCCGCGTCAGTGACATTGTTCAAGAGCAGGTCAGCACAAATCACCTCGTGGGTATCACGTTGTAAATAGGTTGTCGCTGATTCGCATCTACCGTAATGTATTAGTGAAAAAATTCTTTGGGGTTAAGGACTATGACCAACAAGGCATCAAATCAGCAGGATGATATCTGGGGTGTTATCGCCAAGGGGCTAGTAGAAGCAGTAAAAATGATGTTTTCAGTTTTTGCATTCTTTTTAACCACAAATAAAACTCAAGATATTGATGTGAAAGAAGAGGATGGTTGGCGTGAAGGCCATAGTGGTACAGGTTGCTATATGGGAAACACTCGTATAGATGATGAAAATATGGATAAATGATTTGTAAAAAAACCATCTATCCATTAGTCAATATATTCAATTATTACTTTTTAATCGCACTACGCCCTTTCGTCGCAACTGCCTTAGCGGCTTCCATTGCAGAAGCGCCCCCTTTAGCGCCCGCATCCATACTTCCTTTGCTTGCATTACTTATAGCAGATGACATTGCGGCACCGAGCTGTACCCCACTCCAGCCTACAGCCCCAAACCAGAATGCGGGCAGCACCACAAACATCGACCCCAACACCAGATTCATGATCCAGCCTTCAGCCCCAACGCTGCTGAACCAGTTGTAATACCCGCGAGCGCCGGTGTAGACAATCTCGATTAGTCGATCGTCAAGCCAACTGCCCAACTCCCACCAGAACGTCACGAAAGTCATCGCAAACATGACAAACGTCAGCGTTACCACCACTTTGGGGTCATAGGCACCAAACAACATCACCAGGGGGATGCAAATGACCAGTGCCATCATCAGGATGCCATGCACCATAGGCAACGCCTGGCGTAAGGCATCAAACGCCGGTAACTGGGTCGCTTGTGCCGAGAATGCGCCCAGGCCACTGACCATCTGCTTGAAACTGCTATCAAGTGCTATCCCGGTCCCCCGCTGGCTTCCAGCCAGATAGGTTTCATGCCCCCCGGACATCAGGGTATTTTGCGGGCTGACCAGCCAACGCAACAGGTTTTCCTCCCAGTTCTCACTGTCAACGAGCTTCATTCTGTTGGCAACTTTCGTGTTATAGGCTCCCGCCAACCGACTTTTCAGCCCTGTACCGGATGCACTCCACCACTCTTTGCACGTTGGATACCCGCCCCGTCCCACATCGGGATAACCGCTATCCCGGCTGTCGCTGTACGGCCACTGCGAACGGGGTGAGGTAGACGTGTAGTAGTCATAATATCCGCCCGTATTCAGGAAATAGCTTGAGCCTATCCAGCCCACCGAATTAATGGTGGCATCACTGAGTTGGCTATTGGTGGATTTCAGCTTGAAATAGGCCTTGGAATAGCACTGATTAGCGAATTCCTGTACCTCCTGTCGGGTCACCGGATCAATAAGTTGGGTATGCTGTACCTCAAAGCGCAACTGGCGCAGTTCCATACCGCAGGGGATAGACGCAATGGCCGCATGCGTCACCCCTTTTGACAGGTTGTGAACCAGGTACCACCACATCGGCACCTTGGCAACCTGGCCGTTGAAGTCGGTCAACAACCCACCATAGCCTGATTCATCCGGCTTGGGCACATTGGTGCCGCATTGCCTGGAGCGGGTTTGGTCAAACTTCATCACCGTCAGATCCACCTCTTGAAAAGGCATCGCGCAGAACATAATAACGATAAACGCCACGTACAATACCTGCTCGATGCGAGGGAGCGCCAGCGCCCCCTTGTTTCCCTCGTCATCCCCTTCGGTACGCACCTTCAGCCAGACTCCGGCCACCTTCAGTACCAACGGCAACGCGAACAATCCCGTGGCGGTAATGATGGTCCACAGGGCGTTGTTAATCAGCCAGCCCAGGAACACCAGGAAAAACTCCAGATAACTGTCCGTCGTCATCACATCCCCCAACGGTAACTTGTGAACTCAATCAGCAAGGCCAGGCACACCATCATCACTTCGAGCCGGTAGACCGCCCCCGGTGATGGGGCCTGACGCAACAACGTCGCACGGACACGGTGAAACCACATGGCGGCCACAATGCCGTACAGTGTTAACCGCCAGATAAACAGCGGAACTCGCGCCTGCTGCAGCCAATCTGTCAGTGCGGTTTCATGTCCGGCAAGATACAGCCCCACTGCCGTCGCACATCCCCCCAGTAACAAAATCCCTGCCATACCGAAAATAAAACCGGCAGCTTTACGCCACCGGCGCGGCACCTTTTCCCCTGATTGGCTTTTGTCCTTCGATACTTTTATGGTCATCATGATTATTCCTCCGTGGACTTGCTGAGCCCCTGGACAGCACTGTCATTTTGTTGACGGTCCTGACGCAGGCTGTTGTCCACTTCACGCGCTTCCTGACGGGTGATCGCCACCAGAATGGAGTTGTTGCTGATGGCCTTGCGTATATCCATCTCATTTTTCAGCGCCTGGATCTCCCGATCCAGAAACTCCAGGCGGCGATCAGATTCCGCCACGATGGGCTCTTGGGCTGCTACGCTCGGCTCTGATTGCCCCACCATCAACATACGACGCATCGCCAATGCCGTCGTAATGGTGTCTGCCATCGCCAGTTCCCCGGCCAGACGCTGTACCAACGCCCCATTGTCCGGGTCATCTTTCAGCGCCTGGATAACCCCGCGCGTTACGGCCAAATCACCGGTTTTCAACGTTGCCAGATTAGTTGCATTGGGAGCCAGGTTACCGTTCACCAGTTTGATCAGGATCTCCTGATTCTCTTTGGTGGTCTTTTCCAGCGTGGGAGAAAAACCTTCGCCTGGTGTAGAGGTGCCCGGCTCATTTTCCAACCCACCGCTATTACATTCGCTGCCACTCACACAAGTGCGTAGCGCTCGATCCCCCAGAACTTTCGATACCGCATCTGCTGCTTCAGCACTAGTTTTATACTTCTGACACAACGAGCCATTACACGCTGTAGTGCTCACCGCAGCATCACTGGTAGCAGACTGTTTATTCAGGATGTTGTAACCCGCTTTGGCAATGTCATACGTGGGTTTGATAGCCTTCTGACCCGTCCCCCCTCGCTGTTGCCCCCCCACCCATTTCACCCCTTCTTTGCCCGTCGATTTCTTCAAGCTGTTGTCTGCGCGGATCGCATCAGAAGTACTGGAAATGACGTTTTGAAACTCTTCCCCGATAGCGGTTTGCGTCAACTTGCCTGACAAGGAGTAATCAGCCAGTTTCTTCGACATTGTCTGGCAGTTGAGCTGAGCCTTGTCGAACGCCACATTGGCCTGCAGAACACCGTTGGTCAGCAGTTCATACAATCCGGGGTTCGCACGCTGGATTATCATCGCTGGCAGGCTGGCAACCGCACCGGTAGCCCCATTAATCACATCCCCCATCATGTTTTTGAAGCCGTCCGTCGCCCCATTGAGCTGGTTCTTGACTGTGGTACTCAAATCGAAGTTGCCGCACATCAAGTCATTGTTCCAACTGATACCGAGCCCCATTTTCTCCATATTATTTGAACTCGGGGGCTGGGATATCACGGTTCCCCCACCGATGGAGTAAAATAGGTTGTCGTTTACCGCCCCTTTCATTCCCTTGCCATAACCGGCGTTCGCCTCTTCGCCCGTGATGTCGAACACCACCGCGAATGCCGGTTGATTCAGAACCAGCAGGACAGCACCCGCTAGCGCCCCTGCCTTTAAAAATGCGTTGAATGTCATGGTGTACACTCCCTTGAGTTAAAAATCAGTGCTGTAGAGGAACGTTTGCCCGCGCCGTTGGCAGCAGGAATAGGGTTGCCAGAGCGCCCAGGCATACGCGCCATCTGTCGCGATGGGGTTACTGTTGTCCGGGAACACGGCACAGGAGGAAGAAACCGAGGGTACCAGTGGTTGCCATTTGTGGTTTTTGGTGCCGGTATTTTCGGTCACCGGCTCCGGCGGCCAATACCCGTCACTGCGACTGGCGGTCATCGGGTTATAGACATGCACCTGGCCGGTGCGCGTGATGATGTCTGCAGTACGTTGTGCAACAACTGCAGCCGCTTTGTAGTCATCCACCTGGGTGACAAACCCACCACGGGGGTACACATTGCCCCACATATTCCCGGTTGACCCCACTTCACGCCTTCTCGGTGTCAGGGCTTCCGGGTAGAGGTTTTCCGGGAGACCGGTGCGCCACATCAGGGCATCCAGGGTACTGAGGAAATACGGCACAAACGCCGTGGCCGAACCGGCGCAGGTGTAGCCCATCGACCCCATGAAGTTGTTAAACAACGGGGCGGCTAATGCAGGGTGACCAATCGCATCGGCGTTCTTGAAGCGCAGGTTGTCCTTGCGCAACCCACGCTTCTGCTCATTATTGCTACCGCCTTCAGCCACACCCGGAATCCCGGTCCCCAGTATCGCCACTTCCGACCACGGGTTATCCCCGGTCTGGGCATAGCTGGACACCACGGCATTGGGAATGTAGTGCTTCACCTTGACGGAGGTCCGAACCGTACATCCCCACGCGGTACAGAACAGCCAGTAACACACCCCGACAACCCGGTATTCCAGGCAGGACGGAGAAAGGGCACTGGTGACTATCGCTACCGAGTTGATGGCACTGGCCGTGAACGGCTGTACCGCGCTGCACAGCAATAACGCCGTCGCCAACTTATGACGACGCAAGGAGAGTCGTTTCATTGAGCCCCCTTGTGCTCAGCCAGCTTCGCTTCGGCCAGGGCAACGTCAGCCGTGCCGTACACAACATAACGGTCGTCAAATACCACGGCAGGATATTTCTTCAGTTCGAGACCGTAGGCCTGGAGAACGCCCTGGTAGGCCTGCACTATCTGTTGTTCTTTCTGTTGCCAGTCAGGGGACTGCAGCACCGCTTTGGCTTGCTGCTCTGCTTGGCGAGGGTCAGCAGACAGCGCACCGAATACTTCACGCTGGACAACCTCCGGTGCATCCAGGTAAACCACCTGATGCCCGGCACCTAAACCAGCAGGGGGATACTGACTGTCGGTATACACCACGGTTGTCGCCTGTGCCGATACGGCAGCGCACCCGATAGCCAGTAAGAACACAGCGTTACGTTTCTTCATCACATCTCACTCCTGTGGGACAAAACCGCAGGGTGACGTGCATTGATGACAAAAACAGCAAACAACTCTAAATGCGTTGGGGGAAATTAGGGGAGTAACCACCGTGACCGCTATTGATGATCTATCAAGATAGTGATACTGGTAGTAGGTGTTACTAAATCTGATCGTCGGCTAAGAGCGAGAAGCGGAAATTAACATATCTTTTAAAATGGCCTAATTTAGCTATCCACTATAATATTGTTCTATAGCAACGAGCTTATGCCCTATATCCATGATTCTTTGAATGAATTAGGACTCTAAGCTCGTTGCTAATTAAGAAGAACAATTTAAAATAAATGGAATATCCTTTCGAAGCTTATGCGAAAGCTCATGATCAGGATAATACTTTACTGCCAGTTTCCAGACACGGCTTGCCTCATCATAATTTCTCGAATTCCAGTAAAGGCCTCCAAGATTGAACAATGCTAGTTCGTTTTTATCATTTATTGATAAGCATTTCTCATAAGAATCGATCGCTTCTTGAATGTATCCTTGAAATTCATAGGCAACAGCGACTTGGAACCAGCTAAAATCATCAGGTTGGATTTTTTCAGCTTGCTCAACCAAAATAGGCAAGCTTTCTTTGAAACGACCAAGATGATTCAGAGCTACTCCGAGACAATATCCATATTCACCACCCGCCATTTCATAAGCTTTACGGAAATGCTTCTCTGCATCGTCCCACTCGTCTTCATCCTGTGCCCAATGACCTATACGATCCCACAGGAAAGCACTATCTTCATTACTAACATTATTTATTCGCAGTTCAAATTCTTTCTTAAAATCATGGTACGAATGTTTAGTTAAATTATCATTTACTCTTAAGTAATTTTTCGCCAATAGAATTTCTCTCGATGCTTCAGGGTGATTCGGATACATTTCTAAAAAACGAGCCCAAAAAGGCAAACTTAGCTTAGCAGAAGCAGTCGAAGTTCGACAGAACGTTGCAACTAGCATTAAGCACCATTTCCATAAGTCCTCTTTATTATCATTTCGAGTTAATAGATTGTTAATCTCCCTATATGCCGAACGATAATCCCCCATATTGAAAAGAGTGTTTATTCTCCACTTTTCAGCATAAATGATTTTATGTTGATGATTTCCTGGGAAAAGCACCATATCTAAATATTCTAATGCCAGTTCATAATTACCCCTGTGATTATGAATTACTCCAACAGCTAAATTAGCCTCGCTTAAGTTAGGTTCTAATTCAAGTGCCTTCTTATAGCATTCAAATGCTTCATTTTCATTCCCGAGATTTGAGTAACTACTACCCATATTTTTGTAACATTGCGCAGCTAATTTCTCTGCTTCAATCATATGTTCAAGAGCGGTCTTATATTCTTGAATAGCTTCTTCATCCCTATCAAGAGCTGCAAGTCCATTACCTATTGAATAGCATAAACTTCCCTTGGTTATATTACCCTCATCCATTCTATGTCTAAGATATTGTATACCATCCAAAACCCTTTCTTCATTGCCATTAACTCTGTCCATAGCTTTATTTATTTCCGACATATATGGAAAGATCATAGCCGGATGGTCAGAGCCGAAAATAGCTAAAAACTCATCAAAATTAGCACTTATTACATCATCATGATTATTTTCATATAATGAATTAAGCAATTCACGAGCTAATTTTTTATCTTCTGGTATATGTATCTTCGGTATGGCTTTATTAATAACCGCACTAAAATTTGAAATAGGCTTTGTTATAAAATCGATTCTTGCATTACGGTTATCTATAGCATTAAATCTAGCTACCTCTGCAATTTCGTGCAAACGAGACTCGGAAATATTCTCAATGAATTTTACAGTTAGAGTTTCTTGCTCAATCCATTGCTTTTCAGATTGTTCATAACTTCGAATCACGCTTTCAGCGAATGTTATTTTTAGATTATTACTTGGAGCATGAAAACACACATAGAACGAATAAGGGTGCATTAATAGATAATTGAGATTGGCTCTGTTAACAGATATGCTAACCGAACCATCATTATTTAATTCTTGCTCAGTACCTTTTAGTTGAACAAACAATCTAATGTTAGTTGCTTGACCATTTGTTGTTATTTCGAGTTGATAGTCTACGCCGTAATCATTTATATCCTTACTTTGAATAAAAAAATCGTTTGAATCTCTGAGGAAATTTTCAAAAGCTGATATTGCAAGTCTTTCAATCCTATGATTTCTATCTCTTTTGGGGAAATCATTTAAATGTTGCATTTTCTGTCCCTGTATACTGTTTGCTGAGATATCAACCCTACTATTAAACTCGATTTCAGTATTTTGGCAACTGTTTAAAGCAACTGTAACAGTCAAGAATCCCCGCTAGCGGTGATGGCGGGCGACAACTTTTGACAACTTCCTCCCATTACCAACTTACTGACCTGTTCCCGGTTGATTAACACATTGTGAGGTCAGGAATGTCCGCTCCTGGCACTGAGCTGCCTGTCAAACCTGATTGGTCCAAGAGTTGTGTAAGATTAGGTACAAGATAGTACAGATAGCCGGTCATTTGACCGGCTTGCAAGAAAGGTTACTGTGATTGAATACCCAGGCGCTCTTCCAACTGCGTCACCAGATACACTGCATCGACCGCATCCGGCAGATTGATGTACCAGCGCGGAGCCTGAACATAATCCTGTGCGGTCGGCCAGCGTAACGTCCCGGTGATCGTCAACAGCAGATTGACACTGCCATCGGCACCGGCGAACTTCACCGCGACGCAACTGTGATGCCCTACCCGGTGCGGCGAACAGGTGATCGAGACCACAAACCGGGTACGCCCCCGGATCTGCTCACACAATTCTGCCAACTGCCCGGCATGTGCCTCACTGATACGCGGGTTACCCTGTGGCGGGGCCTCAAACAACACGCCACCTTCACCACCGTCACCGGCCACAATCTCCAACATGGCCTTCTTCAACTGCATCATGCCGCCGCCTTAGCGATACCGCGAGCCACATCCAGTTGATGTGCAATCTGTTTTGCTGCCGCCAACTCTGACACCCCCCGCGCCTGCATAATCGCCCGTCGTGCCGCCTTCTCCTCTTTCTCGGTCATGCCCAAAGCTAAATATAAGCTCGGCGGTACCGCCCGGAACAGCGCCTCGATGCGGCTCGCCAGTACCACCCCTTCGGTATAACAACGGGGGGTTTTGGTCGCCGACAGCAACATGGCTTTCTGCTCCGCCGTCAATTTCTTGAAGCGGGCGATCTCCTCCACCTCTTCCGGTGGCATCACCAGGCACAGCCACCATTCAATCATGTTGAGCATCTTCTTCGACGTATTCGGGAAATCCTCCAGGTTCTGCGTTGCCAGCCACAGCCAGGCTCCCAGCTTACGCCACATCTTCACAATTTTGACCACGAACGGTGCCAACAGTGGGTTGGTCGTTATCATGTGCGCTTCATCGGTGGCAAAGACGATTTCCCTGTCCAGGAACTGATCGCGCTCGGCAATGTTGTTGATGGTGTTCACCAGCGAGGTGTACGCCACCGCCAGTGCCGCCTCATACCCTTCCCGCGCCAGCGTCCCGAGGTCAATCAACGTCACATCCGCCTCGGGCCAGTTCTCACCAGGGCGGTCAAACAGTTCGCCCAGGAACCCCTGCATAAACACGCCCAGCGATTCCCCCATGTTCTGCGCTCGGGTTCGGCGAACTTCAGGACGCGCTGGATCAGCAGCAAACTGGTACAACGCCGCCTGCAGGTCGCCGGTGACCATCTGCCGCCCCGCGTTATAGGCCGCTCGCGCGGCCACCAGGATGGCCTCACGCATCATGCCCCGGTCAGCCCGCTCCAGCTTGGCCTCTTCCTTCGCTTCCCCTCCGGTGATCATCAGCCTCGCCACAATCTCCAATTCACCCAGGATGTCACGCTCCTCATCGTCATCCTCCTCGTCACTGTCCTCGGTCTCGATACGTTCACTCAGTTCTTCCTCACTCACCAGCACGGCAGGCGTCTCGATCAGACGGTGTGCATCAGCAAACGGAGCCAGGGAAATGCCGCAACCAGGCTTGATGCTGACCTTGTTCACCGTCAGTTCCAGCTCTTCGCAGTAATCCGCAAACAGACCAAAGGAGTTACCGGCTTCGGCAATAAACAGCCGGGGACGGTGGATAGCCATCAACTGCGCAAACAGGCTGTTCAATGTGGCCGATTTCCCCGAACCGGTGGGACCAAACAGCACCAGATGGGCATTCTTGGCGCGATCCTGACTGTTGAGTGGATCAAAGGTCAGCGGTGCGCCCCCCCGATTGAAGAAGGTAAAACCGGGATGCCCGGTGCCGGTATCCCGGCCAAACACTGGCAACAGGTTAGCCATGTGCTGCACAAAGGTCAGGCGGGTATACCAGTGTTTTTTGTCGTGCATCGGGTTAAAGCACATCGGCAATGCCCGCAGGTAGCCGTTGAGCGGGGCAACATCAAACTCCGGTTTCACCGGCTGCAACCCTGCGTTCAACAAGACCGCCGTCAAGTCACGCTGGCGGGTATTCAGCACCTTGACTGTCGGGGCCTTCAGATAGAAGGTCATGCTGCCCCGATACAGCTTGTGCTTTTCCCCCAGATAACGCTTGGCGGTTTCCGAGTCTTCACGCACCCGCTCCGACTCGGTATTCTCGCCAATGGCATTCTTCGCCAGGTGATTAAAGCGCTCTTCCAGCACGTCCTGGGGCTGCACCACCAGGGTCAGCGAGACTACCGTCCCTTCCGGCAGCAAATCCATCAGCGCATTGATATTTTCCCCTTTGCGCGTCTCCCCCGTCAGATGCCCCACGGTGGGCGCCCGGCGCAGGCGGTCAACCGTGACCGCCTTGTGCGGCAGTCCGTCAAACCACCACACACCGCGCTCCACATCCGAACGCGGCGGTGAAAACAGCACCGTCTCACTGAAATCATTTTCCACCGGTAACACACCCGACTCATCATCCTGGTGCGCTGCCGTGCGATACAAGGTCTCTTTATCGACCCAGTCAGGCTCGGGGTTAAACCAGCGCAGCAACCAGGCATGGATCTGCTCCCCATTCTGGCGTGCCGCCACGACTCCGGCACCGGCCAGCGCTGACGAGAGACGTTCACAGACCTGGTTCAACGCCTCTTCGGGCGCATGGGGCTCACGCAGTGCCGGATTGACATAGCGGTAGACCACCATCCGGGTACGGCGTTGCTGGCCGCGCCAGGGTGCGCCGGTGATCGCCTTGTCGATAAACAGCCCCTTGGGTACCGCAATGCCGCGCATATGCCGTTCCATCTCGGTGAGATAGGCTTCAGTAAACGCCGACCCCTGCGCCCAGGGCTTGACGTAAGCACGCAGTTGATCCAGGTATTCGGTGGCGTCGGTTTCATCCTGACAGAAGAACTGGATAACCCACGGGTGCGAATCCCGCTCCTCAAAACTGTCCTGCAGGGCATCTTCCACCACATCGCGGATCTCCTCCAGCCGCTCCGGCGTCCGCCCTTCGGTACCCACCGGCACAATCTCAAATACCGCCCCGACCGACACCCCATCATCGAGCAACAGGCACTGGCTGCGCGGCAGGTACTCGGCCCACGGCAGGTAATCCACAAACGTCGGGTTGTTCGGGTAAAGTGCCTTTTCCTCGGCCACCGTCAGCTTGCCGGTTTTCACCTGCGGCTCACGCGTCAAGACCGCCGTATCCAGGCCATCGTCTTCTGCAGCTGCGGGAGCCTGCTTGCCGATTTTCTTCTTGCTAAACAATGAGAACATTACAGCGCCTCCGTACGTTCACCCGGTAGCGCATACTGCACCCGGCTGTAAAACGGGAATACCGAGCTGTAACCCGGCACTGGCGCGGGCGCATTTCCCGCCATGTGCGGGTAGATATAAATCACCATATCGGGGTTCGGCAGGCGCGGGAACACCTGCTGGATCTCGTTTTCCGCCGTCCGGGTATAGCTCTCCTCGATGGCCTGACGGGCAGCGCTGTCGTCATCGGTCAATCCCCGGCGTAATGTGCTGCGGACCTCGGTGGCCGTCCGTGCCGACGAGCCTTTGTTTTGCCACAACTCCAGCATGGTAGAGTCACCCGGTGGCAGCATTTCATCTTTGGTGGTACTGCAGCCGGTCAACAAGACAGCCAGGCACAGTAAAGGTAAAACTCGCTGTTTCATCAAAACCTCCTCAATCCAGCGTATGCTGCTGGCTGATATTAAAGTCGTACCGAACCTTGCGGCCCTGTACCTCAAAATCAATCGGGATCTGGCGGGTAATATGGACGGCCACCTGGGCACCCGGTGGCACATACACGGCGTCAAACATCTGGCCGTAACGTGCCTTGACCCAGTCGGCCAGTTCATTGGTGCCCCCTGACAAGGCCTTGCCGAGCGCAGCCTGCCCGGCACTGCCGGTCAGCGTACTGGTCACCGTGGTGCCGTCCACCGAGGTGGTGTTCTGGCCGTTCGCCATCGCATCCGCCGCCGCACCGGCACCGGACAACGCGAACAGGGTCGGCAGGTAGGTCGAGGCGTTGGATTTGCGCTCCCCGGACAGGCACGGCACCCCGTTCTCATCGGACAACCAGCCAATGCTGCCGCCGTTCGATTTGCCGTTGCTGCCGTCACTGGATTTGGCCGGAGACGGCACGGTTCGCACGGTGCCATCGGTAAAGACAAAGGTAATGGAATGCACTTCGCCCCGGACACAGGACAACACCCAATCGCCGGTGGCAGTGCCGGAGACAATCGCTCCTTCAACGTCCGGCAGCTCGATACCGTTGGCCGTCAGGTTCTCCTTGCCGATAAGCACTTTAAACGGGTACGGATCGGTGACTTTCCCATCAATCGGCACCCGGCCCAGCAGCGCCGTCATGCCCCGACTGCCAATCAGCGTCGAGTTTTCAGGCAGCGTATACACCGGGGTCGCTTCCTCGATGGCCTGCTGATTTTTCGCCGCCCGATCCAGCTCGGCTTTCTGGCGGGAAATTTCGTTGTCATCCAGGCTGGCAAAAGAACTCGGGAACTGGAAACTGCCGGTGCCTGCCGCCGTGCCCACGGCAGCGGCCCCGATGACCGGTTTACCGTTGCGGTCAAGCTGCACGGCGTCCTGTGGCTCAATCCACATCACGCCGCCACTCACGGTGCCCGTTGCCCCGTCACTGCCCTCCAGGCCCAGCCCAATCGGCAAATCACCCTGCTGTCCCTGCCCTGATGCGGATGAACCGGCAGACGGCGGCTGACCTGACTGACCGCCCATCCCCTTCAGATTTTCAATCAGCGTTGCCAGGCGCTGCTGCTCTGCCTGAAGTTTCTGCCGGGCCTGCACCTCTTCCTGCTTCGCCACATTGACCGCATCACGTATGCGGTTATCGACATTCACCCCGCCTTCTTTGAGGGTGGCGTTCTCTTCCGACAGCGTGACGTTCTGCCGCTCCAGACTGGCCTGCTTGTCCTGGATAACCTTCAGACGCGCCACCAGGGTTCGCAGGGTATCTTCCGGGGTATCCCCCTCGATACCGAGGATCTGCAGCTCCTCATCGGTCAGGTCAGCCACCGTATTCGTTTTGACGGTCGATGAGGCCGGTGGGGTACCTGAACCACAGGATTTCACCCCAATGGCGATGGCAATAAACAACACCACCGGCACCAGGACTTTCAACAGGGTATTGGATTTAATTTGCATGAGTCTGCCCTCCTGACGAGGTTCGCGCCTTGCCCTTCACGGTAGGGGCCACCGGCTCTGGCAGAAATGCCGCGTCAGGGCGTCCCTGCATCACCAGGTACAGCAGGGTAGTGTCTTCCGGTGTACCGGCAGCACCCAGCCAGCGATGTTGGAAGGTCGCCGAATGGAAGGTGCCCTGCAAACGACGTGGGTCGAGTACCACTTTCCCTGACCGCTGATTGGTCAGCTTCAGGGCGACCACGTTGTACCCCTGAACACCCCATGCCGCCAGCGGGCGCACCGTGACCGGCTCGGAGGGCAGCAGTGAGGTAATGTTCGATGACAGGCCATGCGAAATGGCATGTACCCCCGGCAACGCTTCAATCGTACGCAGAGGGGCATAGAGGTTTTGTGCCGCGTAGCGGGTCAGGGCAATCGGCAACGGCGTCGTGATACGTGGGGTCGTGTCTTTGGCGGAGGTCTGGCCCTTACCCTGGGTGGTGGCCGTCTCCTCTGCACTGACCGAGGTGTTATCGCTGCCGGTCGCACTGGAGACCTCGCCCTGATAGACCAGGCTCACAGGCTCACGCACCTGCTTGCCCTCCAGGCCGGTGATATCCAGCAGGATAAGCTCACCATTCTCCACGTCCTGCAGTTGCAACCGCGTGGTGGCAAAGGCGCTGCTCGCCTGCAGGTACACGGCACCGCCGGTGCTCTGCACCCGCAATTTGCCATTCAACTCGGGAGGGAAACCCACCCGGACGTTCTTGTTCACAAACACGATGCGCTCCTGACCCACGGTCAGCGGCACCTGCAGCGGGATACGCTCCCACTTCATCAGTTCCACCGCCTCAACCGGCAGGCTCACGGCGCACACGGGGCCCAACAGGGCCAGATATAAAGGAAGATAACGGGTAGACATCATCAGAACAGTCCTTTCTTCTCGACCGGCGCGACCGGAGCCGCCTCCAGGCGTTGCGGGATATCGGCGTAGCAATCGAGTGCCAGACCGAAGGGATTGGCTTCCGGGTTCTGATCCCAGCGCACAATCTTCAGCGGGTAACGCACCAGGGCACGTTTCACCGGTTCGGTGTGGTAATACTCATCGGCCACCAGATCCAGGCGCACGATCCAGCTATCGCGGCTCACCACCGTGACACTGTCGTCCTTGTAACCTCGCCCAGGGACTTCAGAGATCCCCCTGACGCGTTCACGCAGTTCCCCGGCAGATTTGCGCTGTTTCGCATCCTTGTTGAGCCACTCTTCACACGTCGGCGTCAGATAAGCAGACAGGGTGCCGATACGGTACTCATAGTCGGTATTGCCGTCTTTCGGCCAGGAGTTCAGTTGCTGGAAGATGTAAAATGCAAAGCTGTACACCGTGGGAGGCGGGATTTCCCACCAGGCGCGGGTCGAACCCGAGCGCAGATCGGGCGGGTTATGAACGGTCAGATTACGCGGTGACAACATCCAGCCTGCGAGAGCCACCATCAGCAGAACCATCAACACCCCGCAGGCTCCACGCAGGGTTGAAATATGGCGGTCACGCGCATTGACCGCACTTCTGTACTTACTCATCAAACTCCTCCTGGAACTGGCGAATGACCGGCGTTGAACGGCGCAATGCCCAGGTCTGGCTACGGTGTATCAAGTGGGGATTACCCATCCGCTGACGGCTCAGCCACAGCTCAACACGCCGGTACAGATAGTTCTCCGGTTTACCGCGCTTGAAGCGAGCCATCAGTTTGCCGCCGAAGAACACCGTAAACAGCGGCATCAATAAGCTGACGGTAGGAAAAGCCAACCAGCCGATGAACGGCGCAAAGGGTATGGCGACCACCAGGCCGCCCAGTACGCTCAACCCCGCTGTCATAAACAGCTCCGGCGTAGTAAAGCCTTTGAACACGATAGGCTCGGCATTGAGCCTGTCAGGCAAAAACGAGATGGTCGCCATACCGTACCTGCCTTAGCCTACGATGACCGTGGCCGCTTTGGTTGCCAGCCAGATTACCGCGACCACAAGCACGATACCGACCACGACCAACATACCGAATTTGGCCCACGTGGATTTCCCCTGCTGCACTTCAGCAAAGGTGGCAATAATGGCGTTCGCCACAACCAGCAGCGCCACAGCCGCCAGAATTAAGCCACCCAGCACGATGCCGTCATTCACATAGCCAGAAATCTGGCCGTAGAATGAACTATCGGTGCTGGATTTGGGGCCTTCCACGGTCGGTAAAGCTGCCTGGGCGGACGTGACTGCCGTTAACGCCAGCAGCAGGGTGGACTGACGGACACGCTGTGCGACATGGCGGGCGGAAGAGAAAAGAGACGGCAAATTCATGGTAGTTTCCTTACAAATGAAGAAGAGATAAATGATTAACTGGCGAATAAATACAGACTGACCAACAGCAAGATGACGACACGCACCACGAAGCGTTGAACGGCAGGCCCTTTGATGTTGCCTGCCGCATAGCCCCGATAGACGTGAACAAATCCCCACCCTGCCCACAACGTCAATACCGCTATCAATGAACCGATAAACAGCAGGTTCAGGACGGCGGGCTCAACGTTGCCAGCAGCGGCTTTAAACGCGGCGGTCTGTGTTTCATTCATTACCGACGCTCCTGGCGGTATTGCCCGGAGACTGACGATGTGGTGGGTTGAGCGCGGGAAGGTTCGAGGTAAAACGCAATCCCCCGGCGCATCGTGTTGACGTCCTGCGTGGCCCGCAGATAGTCAAAATGAAAACGCCCGGACTGGCCGTCCTGAACCGCCACCACACGGGCTCGCTCCAGGCTGGCCTGCACCTGATCCAACTGCTTCATGACCAGGGCCAACTCGTCTTTCTCGCTGGACTGGACGGACAGCGCGGTGAACAAACTGCCTGCGAGACACAACGCCCGCAGCGGTGCTATGTGCATGGGAACCTCCTTTTCGAGTAATGGATGCAAGGCAGAGCTTGGCGAAAAAGCGGGGGAGGGTCAGCAAACAACTAGAATGGGATTTTGAAAATTTACGAAGGGCCAAACAGCGTGGCGGGAAGATCTGCAGGCTTGCTATTCCGCCTGTTGCTCACGGCTTGGTCTGAACAATGGAACAGGCTATACTGGTTAAAAGGTCAACAAGATAAGGAATGAGCCGCCATGACAACCAAACTGTCCCCCATCGTGTCCGAGTTTGAAACGCAAGAACAGGCAGACAGCTATGACCGCTGGTTCCGCGCCAAAGTACAGGCGGCATTGGACGATCCGCGTCCTGGTATTCCCCATGATGAAGCGATGGCAACGTTAGATCGGCTTCTGGAAGAAAAACGGGCATTGAGGGCGAAACGTGCAGTTGGTTAAATGGAAAGAATCAGCACTGAATGACTTGGCAGAGATCATTGATTATATTGAGCAATACAACCCTGTTGCGAGCAGTAAGTTGCACCGCCAGATCGTACACGTAACAGAGAATCTCCCTCAACATCCCTACCTTTACCGTCCAGGCAGAGTTTCGGGTACACGGGAAATCGTCGCTCATCCTAATTATCTGGTTATTTACCATATTGACGAACTGCAAATAGAAATTTTGCGGGTACTACATGCTCGTCAGGAGTATCCCTGAAGTCTGAAAGGAAAATAGTTCCGTGAAGAGTAAAAAATACAATGCTGAATATAACTCGTTTTGAAACGTAAGTAATTTAAACTCTGAACATAAAGACAGATTTTCGCATTAAAATCCAGTTCTGGCCGATCCTTGCTTGTTCCGAGCAAGTGCTAAGCGCTAAAATCTGCATTTGGTAAGTAGACGGGTAAATACCGGAACATAATGTTGTTATTTACATATAATAAATAAGGATGCAATAATGTTGACTATAAATGAAAACTGGAATCCTCTTCAGCGTGCACTTAAAAATGCCTTAACACAGGGCGTCATTGATGAAGTTAAAGATATAGCATGTCAGCTACATGGGCTTGTGCATACGGCATCCGTCTGTGGAGGAAGACAAAAAACGTTTCAGGATGAAATTTTGGATAATGTCAATGAAAGCACCTTTCGTCATGTAACTAGTCCAAAATATCAGGGATATCGAACACTTGCATTTTATGTGTTCCATATGACCCGGATAGAAGACATTTGCGCAAACGTGCTTATCGCAAATGAACAACAGGTGATTTTCGAACATCTGTGGCTAGAGAAAATGAATATATCCTTCCAGGATACTGGCAATGCTATGACAGAAAATGAAATGAATTTGTTTTCAGCATCAATCAACAGGGAAGCTCTTCTGGCTTATCGCCTCTCTGTAGGTCAGAAAACTCAGAGAATAATAAAACAACTTTCAAAAGCTCAGCTCAAAATGCATCCAGAAAAACATCAAATAGAACGCATTCTTAGCGAGAGAAGCGTACTTGAGCATCCTGATTCCATTTGGTTACTTGACTACTGGCAGCAAAAAAATATCGGAGGGTTATTGATGATGCCCCTGACCAAACATCAAATACTTCATCTTAATGATTGCCTTGGCATTATAAAAAAAGAACGAAAAACTTCTCAATTAACTAAAAGTGCCACTTCTATTTGGCAGAAAGAGTGACACTTTAAAACTGCATTGACAAAAATAAGCGCTGATGCCTTGTTATGTATTAAGCTCCACCTTAATTCTTAAATGCACACCTGAAAGCCTTGCTTTTGAACGGACATCTAATCTGTTGTAACCAGCCTCATGTTTTTGCTGAACCGCAAAATCTTGATACCACGAGTTTATAGGTCCCATATAAACAGGGACTGAAACTTCATCAAATTGATCAGCAGTGATATCTATAACAAGACCATCTTGCTCTAGCCAAGCATGACTATATCCATTATCGCGCTGACCAGCAACATATAGAAAACAGCCATAACCTAGTTCTTTGAGAAGCTCCGCTAACACTTCACAAGTGTCCCCACATGATCCTCGCGAGAAATTTCTGAACGTAACCGGTAAATTTGACTTATCCATTCGTTCGAATCCCGCTCTAATTTTTTCTAAATCTTTCTTCATAGGTAACGCGGGTTCATAACACTGAGTATCGTGGCTATACATGATTACATGTCCGCAAATTTTACTGATTTTAAAAAAGCCTGCATGTTTGAGTTTGGTGCTTCTACTTCAAAGCTCCCATACTTTTCCTTTAGAGCTGGCCAGAGTCTCTTCAAATAACCTTGGCGACGATAAAAAGGGTGTATCCAAACGGTAGACAAATATGGCTTTTCAACTTCTGAAGTGTTCATCGTAACTAGCCCTACTAAACACTCCCTAAACCCACTACCATCCAAAGTTAGAAATTCTTCCAAAAAAGGATACGCAATTACACTGCTCCAACCTTCATTAGATGTATTCCAACTCATACCATCATGGAATTCTCTCGACTGATAACGACGAATAGCTACACAAGCAAGCTTTTGCCAGTCAGGCGAGGAGATGGTGATTTCTTCATCGTAGCGAGCCCCTGTTGGAGCCGGAATAGGCCTGATTAAACCAGAATTACATTCGTCGTAAAATTTATTTTCAGCAACATTAATATCTGTCGTTTCATCAAGACCGGTGTGAGCAACATTTACAAACAGTTCAGGCAGAAGAGAGTCATTTGTGTACTCTCTTCTTACTATTTCAGGTCGTTGTTGTTGTTTATTTAACCCTCGAAAAACCTCGCCATGATCAATACTAACGACATGGAATAAACCTTCAGGGAGGCTAGAAAACCAAGATGGGCTATCAGCCCAGTATAACATTGTTGAATTACACCTTAACTCTTTGATTAAGTTAACACACGCTTCTTCGCTTGTATGGCCAGCAATCAATAAAATACGAGGTATGAAAAAGCTATTTAAATGAGGATACATAGCTGCACAAAATTCCTGTAAGGCTTTGAGCACATTTTGACGACAAGTGTCGTCGTAGCTAGTAATAACCAGCGGAACATCATCTTTTTTTGATTCATTTTCAATCAGGCAGTCTATTGCCAGACCGACTGCTCTGCGTTGTATGTCAGACAAGCTTAATGAGTCCAAAAATCGAGTCTTACATGTACGTATATCCATATGCTGCCTCTATTGACATTAGATAAAGCCACTTAGTGGGAACTATGTAGCCATAGAGAAATTAGGTCAATCAATACGCATTTAATCACAAATATTTCTTAAATGATCCCATCGTCACCGATATCGCCAGCCCCATCAGCAGCGCAGCAGGCAGCAACAGCAGGTTCGGATACACCGAGAACGGTGCAGACAGATAGAGGATGCAGGGAATATAGACAGCCGGTTTCACAAATCGCTTGGCATGGTGATACAGAAAGCTCGATTCATACCCCGCGCCGTAACGCCGCAGATCACGCCTTACCATCCCGTCAACAATCCCCACCAGGGCCACCAAAACAAACAGCGGCACCGACAACACCAGGATGGTGACTCGCATCAGGAAAACCAGCGTGACATACATCGAGGCCATCAGATATTCACGCGCCGCCTGTATCAACCAGGCTCCACTGACATTCAGGCCATCCGTCAGGGCATTACCGCTGTTACTTGACTGCGCTGACTGGAGCCACCCCAGAAAACCACTGTTCACAAACAGCCTCTGGTAGCCAACGGTTATCCAGGTACTCACCGTGGTCACCGGCGCAGACAGCAACAAACTACGGGTAAACCCTTCAGAGAAATAACTACTTTCCGTCACCATCACCGCACGGCTGTGCTCGGCTCCCAGTTCCGGCCAAAAGAAGGCAATCCCGATGTACTCGACTATCAAGCTAAACAACAGGGAGACCAGTAACATGCCGACTACCCGCCAGGGCATGTCCCACAATACCGTCATCAACACACCATGCGGTTTAGGTGGCTGGGCCTGCTGAACCGATTGCGGGGAAGAAGATGCTTGTGCCATTACCCTCTCCTTAATGCAACGCCAGGACTTCCAGCTCACACTGCAGCAGCATGGACTGGGCATTGATTGTCACCCAAATGCCCACCTGGTTAGCCGGGCTCGGCTCCTGCTCACGTCGGGCGACATACCCTAATCCGCTTAACGCTGCCACTATCTCTGGAGCAAACGGTGTTGAACAGTGCTGGTTTTTCAGCACCGCCATGATATCGCGAGGCACCTCTGCAGACTGCCCCAGACTGGATGCCAGCACAACACTGACACGATACTGTTGTTTCATTGAATTTCCCTTATCAGACCACGTTATTGTCACTATCCGGTGCCCGATCTCCCGGCAAGGCCGTTCCCGACCACCAGGTATCGCCCGTGCGGTAATTTTTCTTCATGTACTCAGCAATCTTCCCCAGACTTTCCGGCATCAAGGCATCATTCCCCGCCGCTGGCAACGGCATACGGATCTTCCACAGTTTGCCCCCTTCCAGCAAGGCAAAGGCCTGGCCTTTAGGCAGGTTTATCACATTGGCTGGAGTGATCAGTGGGGTACGCACCGAGCTGACCCTGTCTTGAGTATTAGACGTAAAGTCACTACCCATTTCCGGGTTAGAAATATCGGTGACGCCAGACACCAGGGTTTTGGTATATACCTCTACTTCAGGCAGTTGTTTCGTCATCAGTTCTGCCGTTTCAGTATGCCGAACGCGCAGCATCACCAGGCTGTTGAAGTTACCGACCACCTGAGCGGCTTTGGCTGCACTGCCCAACCGCGCCTCGATGTCCGGGAGAGTCTGCGTATAGGCTGTCACCTCGATACCCGCACCGCCCCCTTTGTTGATAAGCGGGATAAACTCATCACCCATCAGTTCGTTAAACTCGTCACAATGGAGGCTAATGGGGGTTTTCTTCTCATCCTCCACAGGCAAACCATCATTGATACCAAACTTATAGATATGACCGGCTACGCTCACCAGGTCGGCAAACATGCTGTTGCCCACCGCCGCCGCCACCTCAGGGTCTGACAACGCATCCAGGCCGATATAGACAATGCCCTTCTTACGGATCACCTGCTGCCAGTCAAAAATGGGACGCGGATCGGTCAGGTCGGTATAGTCCGGTGAGATGAGTTGCGCCGTCTTGCCGGAGGTCAGTTTCTCCAGCAACGGCAACAGGCTGGCGACAATCTTGTCATAGTATTTCTGGTCATAGCGAACAGACGAGCGCAGGCCATCCAGGATAGGGTCATACACCCGTTTTCCCTCATCACTCCCCAAAACATTCTCAATCGCCACGATACGCATTGAGCGCCCCTCCATATGCCGGGGAATATCACGCTCATCGAGAACGGGCACCAGACTCTCAATCTGCAGCCACAACGCCGGGGCATGTTGCGACAGGTAAAACTCGGCGTAGTTTTCATAGAGGTCACTGATGTTATTGACGTAACGCATAATCAGACCAAAGTCAGGCCGTTGTCCCAGGGCAACCAGGCCACGGGCGATAATGTTGACAAACCGCCAGGCAAACTCCCGAAACACCGCATTGTTACCACCGCCTTCCAATTGTCCAGCCACACGGGTAGCAACCTCAGAAATACGGTTGAAACGGCCCACGGCGTTATAGCGGGCACTGATGTCGGGCCACCCCAGGTGAAACACCTGCAGTTCGCTGGCGCGACCGGCGCGGTGGGCTTCGGCGTAAATACGCTTGAGCAGATCCGCATCCCCTTTCGGGTCAAAGACAATGGTGACATTGCCACGCCGGATATCCTGGGTGATCAGCAGCTCTGCCAGGCGGGTCTTCCCGACGCGGGTAGTGCCCAGAACCAGCATATGTCCCACCCGCTCCAGCAGGCTCAGCGACACATTGACCTCATCAGGTTCAATACCGTGCAATGCGGGCTTACCGCCGACGTCCGGCAGTGGACGTACCGGATTGAACGCCGACTGGCTGGAAAGCCATTTGCACAAGGTGGGGTAACGGTATTCGTAACGTTGTTCAAAGCGACGCGCCGCCTGGTACAGCGCCGGGGGATTCACATAGCGTTCCACTTCGGGGCGCAATGTCGCCAGCAGGCGCTGGGTATGTTTCTGTTCCCATAAAAATCCGCGCCCCAGGAACAAACGTTGGTGACTCACTGGCACCTCAGCGCTGGTCATCACATAACGCGGTAAACGGCGGATATTGCGCCGATAGCGCAGCACCCTGAACCCTTCACGGGTCCGTTTCAGCGCAAACACGGCAAACCCACCGGCAGTGACATAGCTGACAACAGGAGCCAACGCCACCGCCCAGGGCGCTGTCACACAGATATAGCTGGCACAGGCGGCAACAACTGCGGTATTTAGCTCGACAGCCGGTCGCAACATCGCCTCAATCACATAACGATCACTCATTGTTCATTCCTCATTCAGTAGCCAGGGTCGTTGCCCGTCGATAAGGTCAAGTAACCGCTGACCACTGATAAACTCGATATTGGGGAAACCTTTCCGCGCCTCGCGGGATTTCAAACCCGTTCGCCCGGTATGCACAAACAGCCCCCGGCAACGTTCGCGGCAGACCAACGCCCCAAATGCCGCCACATGGGCCGGTGTGATGGTGCGGGCATAGCGTTTGGCCTGGATAAGGTAACGTTTGCCATGAATCCACACCTGCCCATCTAATCCGCCATCACCGCTATAATGCCGGTTGCGTTTGATGCGATATCCCCGGCGTTCGAATGCAGTCAGTAGCAATTCTTCAAACACATAGGGGTTCACTTTACGCAGATAATTCAGACGTTGGCCGTCACCGGCCAACTGAGGAAGACGCGCCAGAACACGTTGAGCCTGACGCTGATAACGTCGGTGGCGACTGACTTTCGCGCCAATCAGTAACGCTATCCAGCACAGCACGCTAAGTAAAAGCAGCCACCAAACCAAAGGTCCCAGACTCTCCAGCATCAGGCCCGATCTCATTGTTCCAATCCCTTTTCCGTCAACAACACCGGGTAATGGGTCAGCCCCAGCCGCTTCGCCAGATCACTGCCCGAGACCGGTAACAACTCCAGCCCATCCGCGTGTTTCTTCAGGTCATTGAGCGCTCCCTCGCTGGCAACGTTAACAACCAGGCCCACCGCGTTTAACTGCACCAGAGCATCCCGACGCAGTGACAGCCAACGACGCGACGGGTCATCATCACCAATCAAAAACATCGGGCGCATCCCCGGCAGAGTCAGTGCCCTGGCCTCCACCTTGCCGGGTGTCAGCTCAGGGGTACTGATGGGCAAAACGGTAAGCGGAATAACAGACAACGGCTCTGTCTGGGATGCCGTGGCTTTGCCTTGATTATTGATGCCCTCAAAATACGTTGCTGTAGGCTGGCCGCCCAAATCGGCTACGACAGTGAGTTCAGCCTGGACGATAAAACTGGCGACACCCAATACCAGCACACAGATCAGGCGGGGCAATAAACGTGGACTCAGATTCATGGCGTCGCTCCTGCAGCAGGTTCAATGACAACATTCGATGCCAGTACGCCGGTTGTCGGCTGCAGGCAATTCAAATGCCGTTTCACGATGGCTTGATAGGTCCGTGCAGGCTGACCGCCTGCCGGATGGTGATAGCACCCGGCTGCTGTTATCCAGCTCCCCGGCTTGTTGTCGTAGCAGGCCCGCAGAATACGGGCTGCCACATGCAGATTAATATACGGATCAAAGGTATCCCAGGTGGAGCGGAAGTGATGCCCGTTCCAGCCCAGGTTCACCTGCGCAATCCCGACATCGATACGTTTCAGCGAATGGCTGCGCATAAACCCCAATAACGCCTGATAAGCCTCTTGGCGGGTCGCATAACGATAGCCTTTTCCGGCTACGTTAATGGTCCACGGCCAGGGGCGAATACCGTGGGGAAGTTTCTTTGACGATTCCGTCAGCGCCAGGCTGTACAAGGCTTCGGCAGGCACCCGCTCTTGTACCGCCACCTGGTAATAACCTGACGGGATCTGCTGAGAGGATACGGTTGCCAGACTGCCCGCGCTGCACAAGAGAAGCGCCAGCGCACTCAATACGCGGTAACTTGCCATCCGTTTGCCCCCTGTTGCAGTACCACCGGCATACGCCCCTGACCGAACTTGATCCACTGCCCCCGGTCGTGATTGAGCGTCAGCGTTTTCGCTTTCACCCGTTCGACGGGGATAGCCAGCTTCTTCGCCCATACCCGAACGGCTTCATCCTTCCCTTCACTGCCGACCAGGTAGATATCCAACAGGCGTTGGCTTGCCAGCAGAGACGCCACTTTGGTCTCACACGGCGTCCCACAGTCAGCCCGGACAAACAACGCCAGCCGCCCGTTACCCTGCCCAGCATCCCCGGCAGATTGCACCGGCAGGATACCGGGGTAGACACGAACCCAGGCGGCATTCACTTCGCGCTGGAAGGCCAACTCAGCCTCAACCCGCTGAAAGTCCTGCTTGACAGACAGGTCAGCGTAGTGACGCCGCTCCTCCTCGCTCCGCGCTTCGATACCCAGTGTGGTGATCGGATCTAACCCCGGCGATAAAATCCCCCGACGCCCTTTGCTCAACTGCTGATAACGCTGCCATTCCTCGGGGGTCAGCCCCCATTCCTGCGCACTTTTTTTCGACTGCGCTTCTTCCAGCGCCTGCAGGGTGGTACTGGCACTGGCGGTGTTTCCCTGCTGAGATTGCTCGATTTGCAGTGCGGCTGTTGCCGGGAAAAGCGGGGCCATACCCAGACCCAATACCAGCGCGATTGATGTCAATTTCATCCTGAACCTCCTTCTATTGAACGGTCAGCGTCTGCGTCCGACCTGCGACGCTGAACTGGGCCTGATTGCCCCCGGCTGACAACAGTGTCCAACCCTGGACGGTTTCGCCGGTTTCAACCAGTCGGATATCCACCAGATTGAACGCCTGCAGCGGTGCCACGGCGACAAACACCGTGCCTCCCCGTCGTTCAATGCTGGTCAGACGGAAAGGAGCAGCGACAGACCGGGCGCTCCGGGTGGAGGGGTTCTTGACGTAGGGAGTGGTCGCCTCTGGATTGACGGCAGAGGTTGCTGGCTTGGTTTGTGCTGCACCGGCCCGTTGTTCCAGGGTGTCAATACGGGCCTGCAGAAGTGCCATTGTGGCATGAACGCCCTGCAGCGCCTGCGCATCTGACGACACCGGCAGGCTGACCTTCGTCTCAAGCGTACGCACCTGCTGCGCCAGATGGTCAAACGCGGTTTTATCCACGACGGGCGCAACCAAGGCTTCCTCCAGGGAGGCTGACAACGTTTTCAACGTCTCGCTATTGCTGATGACCTGCCCGTTCAGCTTGTCCAGCTCTTGCTGGACCGCATCCCGACCGGGGACTTGCCCCAGGGCCGTTTGCAGCGAGGCAATATGGGCAGACTGGCTCACCACTTTTGCCCCAATACCCGCCACCGAAAGTACCAGGAGCGTAAAGACGCTATAACGCAGCAACCGCATCCCCTTGCCCGGACGCGCGGGCAGGGTCTCCTCCATTATTTCGCTCATTTCAGCATCCTTTGCCGGGCTGGAGCCGGGGTGGGTTGCGGTTGTACGGTGGGAGCCACTGACTTGATGGCAGGCGGCTGTAGAAAGTGACTACTGGCGATCGGCGCAGGTGTCGGCTCTGGCGGTAAACGGAATCCATCACGCAGCGAGTGACAAACCACACGCTGCACCGAGTCCACCTCTAGCTGCCAGGCCGGTCCGGCCAGGATTTGCAACGCGTCACTCAGGCGGATCGGGCCGAGCTGATGATGCACTGCCGGTAAGGCCTGGCTGTAGAGCACACGATTGGCTGACGTGATACTGCACAAGCTGAACCCAGACTGGCGCAGCGCATAGCGTATCGCATCCGCCACGGTGGGCGACAAGGAGGCTGGAATGCGAATATCGATCACCTGCTCCAGCGGGGCGCGTTGTGCCTGGGAAGGGGAGGTACTGACCAGCAGATAGCGGTCATAGCGAACCACCTCCAGCGGCGCGGCAAACGCATCGGGACGAGCCGACTGTACGTTACTCGAGAGCTGGACACCGGCAATTGGGGAGGGGGGATCGCGTTGCAGGTTTTTTTGCGGTTGGACACACCCGGTCAGCACCGCAGCGGCCAGTAAACAAGCAGGGAAAGCGTAATATGATTTCATGAACATCCTCAGTAAGCAGTCAAAAAGACGTGCTCACTGTGCGAATCTTCACGGTTACCCTCAACGAACAACTCATTTCCCGAAAATAAAAAAAACGCCAGAGAAAAACCCTGGCGTAAAGTGGGGTGCTACATCGACAATCTAGAACGCATTGTCTGGGTATTGTTGTTGTGCGGTACTGGCCGAAGCCCCTGGTGTTGGCGTTGATTTTTCCGCTTTGTAAACCATTTCTTGCCCTACCTTGATCCAACTGATTTTTATCAGTCGCGCTTTCAGCGTAGGCCGGGATTCACCTGCGTGATCGCCTTTGGTTAAGGTAAACACATCAGCCGTCAGATTGCTGAGTTTAAAGCCTAACAGCACTTTTTTCTCTTCATCGACAGACTTCTGGCAGCGCCGGATGAGACTACTGGCTTCTTTGCCAGATATGGTCACATCGAAACGCGTGTAGTCAGGTTTCTCAGTCGAACCGTGCAAAGCATTAATCACGCCAGTCAGGAATGAACCGTTGGCCGTAGTGATCTCACGGATATTGCTGAGATATCCCAGACCATCAACATGCAGATTGAAATAGCTGGTCTGATTTTGGGTAGCAGTAGATTGAGATGCTTGAGACATGGTGTTTCTCCTTGGGAATAAACCGGTATGCGGAGAAACGTCCCCAACGGGAATTTTCCCGCAGGGTATCAACGTGAAGACGCTGACTGTCTGTTAAGTTGGATAAACGTACCTTCATCGCAGTGAACTGCGATCCCCGCTTTCAAAGATTCAGGGGGGTTACCGCTCTAAAAGCGTTGCATTTCAGGTCTGGGCAACTGGGGTTTGACCACTTTACAGCGCTACCTTGCAGGTCATGGCAGCATCGGGTGTTGTCAGGGACAACGAGTAAGCCTGGTCATTATTCAAACGGGCTAAAAAGAAGTCAACACGTAAGTGAATATTGATTTTGCTTAGGGACCCCAACTAAAACTAGTAAAGCTATCTGAGTCTACAATTTTAATAATTTGTTGTTGTGTATACTTTTTCCCAAACCATCCCTCATATTTTATAGTGATCGGAATTTCTCCCTTATATTTCCAAAATCCTTGATCCCCTCCTTGTGTATAGCCAAACGAACACGACACGTGGTCATTGTTATGCAGAATATCAATTCTATTCTCTGATAAAAAGCAGGCAAGCCAACTTCGCTGATTTTCGTCCGTGGCATCTTCACCTAACGCTTCGAGAAGGCGCGATGAATCTGGCATTATTTTAATATTTCTTGCAGGTATTACTCCTGAGTTCAAGACCACTAAGTTATAACAAATACCAACATTTCCAGCTTTTACTGTTTTTATCGCAGCAGTGACAATGGGACGAAATTGTCTTTTCCATATGTATATAGATATTCCAAGAGCAATCAGTGAGACACACAGAGATGCACCGGCAATGATTATCTCGAAAGTGACCTTCTGAGTGATGTCGTTCAAGGTAACACTCCTAAATTGATGAGCCCTGATAAATAAAAAAACGGGAACAGTATCTTCCCGATACGTTCCCGCCATGCCTGCACCACAGACTATTGTATGACCGCATTCCATCAACTCAGAGGCCGAGCCTTCGAACCCGACGCGTTTTTCACTGAGACTTTGCGTCTTATACATCATTCCCCAAGTAAAAAAATGATGCACGTTACTGGTGACCGCAGTAATCACGGGGTGCTTCAGAAGCCACGGCAAAATAGCAAACTCCCCGCACCGAGCGCAATGGATTATTCATTTTACCTCAACGCGCTTTCTTTTTGGGGAAGCCCCGACGCTTATTCTGCTGAGGGGGATTCACTATCCCGGTACAATCGGGATAACGCAGGCACCCCCAAAAACTCCCTGATTTCCCCGACCGCTGCAAGGTCACACCACCACACATCGGACACGGCGGTGAGGGCGGAACCGTGATATTTATCGCCTGCTGACGCCCTTTCTCGACCAACTGCGCTGTCCAGGCTGACTGCTTTGCCATAAAGTCATCCAGGGACATTTTTCCTTCGGCGATATCATCCAGCGCCTGCTCCCACAAGGCGGTCATGCCGGGATCTTTCAACGGCATCGGCAACACATCCATCAGTTCACCGGCCACCACGGCAGCACGCAGAGATTTCCCCTTTTTTACGATAAAACCGCGAGCCAGCAGGGTTTCAATGACCCCGGCCCGCGTCGCCTCCGTCCCCAATCCTGCGTTCTCTTTCAGGATTTTTTTCAGGCGTGGATCGGTCACAAACTGCGCGGCGTTTTTCATCGCCGCAATCAGGGTGCCTTCCGTATAATGCTCTGGCGGCTTGGTCTGCTGGGGCTTCATGGCAGCGCCGGTCACCTGACACTGCGCCCCCTGCTGCAGGGCCGGAAGCTGCGCGTTGTCGGTATCGCCTTGCGCCTCATCGCCCTCATGCTCCTGCTCTTTCTCAAACAAGACTTTCCAGCCGGGCACCACCACCACATTACCACGGGTTTTAAACAGTTGACCGCCACAGAGCAATGACACTCGAGTGGCATCCTGTTCATAAACCGGCAGAAACTGCGCCAGATAGTGCTGCCGGATCACTTGGTAGACCTGACGCTCTACCTCACTCATTTTACCGAGTTCGCAAGGTTGTTTTGTGGGGATAATACCGTGGTGGGCGGTGATATTCTTATCGTTCCAGGCTCGGGAGACAGACCCTGGCTGTAACCGTGCCAGAACCGTCGAGAGCGCCGGGTCACTTTTTACCAGAGCAGAAAAAACGGCAGGCACTTCCGACAACATCGAGGTCGGCAGAAACCCGCAGTCTGTACGTGGGTAGGTCGTCGCTTTATGTGTTTCGTACAACGCCTGGGCAATATCCAGTACCTGCTGAGCACCCAATCCCCAACGCTTTGAACACTGCTGCTGCAGCGTACCCAAATCAAACGGTAATGGGGCTGAGACTGTTTCGCGTTTGGTCTCAATCTCTGTGACCGAGGCAACACCCGTTTGCTGGCAGAGCTGGACAACCTGCTGTGCAACCCCTTGCTGGATACAGCGTTTTTCATCATCACAGTAGGTTGCTGCGGGCACCCACTGCGCCTGAAAAGATTGACCACTGGACGTCAGCGCAAGCGTGACCACAAAAAAGGGCTTTGGCACAAAACCCACGATATGCCGATCGCGCTCAACAATCAGATTGAGCGTCGGCGTCTGTACCCGCCCGACTGAAAGCACATTGCCGTAGCCGCTATCACGGGCTTTGACCGTATAAAGACGGGTCAAATTCATGCCGATTTGCCAATCTGCGCGAGAGCGGCCAAGACCCGCCAGGTAATAAGGATACGTTTCATGCCCCGGTTTTATCGCGGCCAGTGCGGCCCGAACACTGGCTTCATCGAGCGCCGAGAGCCACAACCGTTCGACGTTGCCCTGATAACCGCAATAATCAAGGATTTCACGGGCAATCACTTCACCTTCTCGGTCGGCATCCGTCGCAATCACCACACAATCAGCCTTGAGTAACAACTTTCGGATCACCTCAAACTGCACTTTGGATTCGGGTTTGATCTGCATTTGCCACTGGGTCGGTAACACCGGCAGCACCTCTGCACGCCACGGTTTGCCAAACTGCTCGCCGTACACATCAGGGCTGGCTTGCTCCAACAGATGCCCAAACCCCCAGGTCACCGTCACCCCCGCACCTGACAAATAACCGCTCTTCTTCTCCGTTGCACCCAGCACAGCGGCAATATCCCGTCCCTGACTGGGTTTTTCACACAGAAATAGTTTCATTCCATTATCCATGAAAGTGAGCCCGTCAGATTCAGAATGCACAACACCCTACCCACAGGGGCATAGCACTAAAATGACAGGTGAATAAAAATTCGAAGATGGCCCAGCCGGACCATCACATGATGCAGACGCCGTTAGCGCACTTTACCTTCAGCGACCTGTTTGACTTCGGCAAACAACTTGCCTGTATAAGCCTCGGTGACATGTGAGGCCTCACTGGAACGGAACGTAATGTACATACGACTCCCCGCACCATTTTTCTCAAGCTCGATAAGGATATTGTCTTCAATCCCCTCATCAGCCCCCCAATTCCTGCCCATCTTGTAGTAGGCACCCGGTTGCGCGTCCCAGGCATATCCCCCCTGAGTAATCGCAGCCGCCTTCATGCCACCTTCTAACCCCTGTCCCTTAAGTGTGTTCACAACATCACTGGAGGTAAAATTGTAATACCGTTTTACCCTTGCAGCAGCGGTATCCACATCAACCGGAACATCAAGTTCGCGGGCGGTTTTCTTATCAATTACCGGTGAATTCTTTGACATTGCAGGCAATCCGCCACTCTCATTGCTGTCCGCTTTTTTACCCAGCGAGAGCAAACCATAGCTCATATCGCTGACTTTTTTGTTCAACCCGGCAACATCGCTCCCTGCACATCCCCCTAACAAAACGGCGGATAACACCACACCTACCGCATTACAAAAATTACTCTGCCCCATGCTTCTCATCCTTATCTCCTTGTTTATCAACCTCCTCCACTGCCTTATTATCTCTGGATTTATGCCGCAATCGCTTATTTAACAAACGAAGGCTCTCTGCATTGACCGGTGGCGAAAAACGAGAACGTTTTTTTCCGAACAACACCAGTTCATCTAACTCGCCAAAATACTGCTGTGCTTGATGAATTTCTTCACTCTGTGTAACAAACACCTTACGACTGACAGGGAATGAACGATAATCCATTGCTACAGTGAATATTCTACGAATTTGATACCCGCCCTCTTGCAGTAATTTATTCCGCCGTTTGAGTGACATAAATCCATAATGGTGAGCTTGAAATAATCGTAAGGCGAGTTGATCAAATCCGACCAGAAGATAGACACAGCGATACCCCACAGGCGTATGACTATGTACACCAATATTAAGAGGAGAGCTGGAAACAACACTGGATAACGAGATACCGCTTGGAAGATCGGCTATCAGACTATTTGCCTCATCTAACAAACGCTGAATGTTCTTATGTGCTTCATCAATCAGCGTTTCAAGTTGATGCATCACGGCATCCGCATAAGGATTATCAGCCAATGAATCCATGTTAATACTGGAAACTAACCGGAAAAATTGCGGCATTCCGATGATTTTACCTTTCCTCGCACTCTTCCCTCTTCCTTCCCAGGTACTGATCGCATAGAAGGTATGCAAATCAATCCGCAATTCTGAATGTAGTGCACCGACTTTTTTACCATCCTTTTTCTCTGCATTGTCAGTCATAACAGCCTCTATTCGATAGTTGACGCAGAGTTAGATAGTCTGAGATCAACTGACCTCCGAACAACGGGAAACTGTTTTCCCAACCGTTACAATTCTTTTTGCACCTACTTTGCCTATAGATCTGTGTGATTTTTAATCACTGTTGCGCCCCGCAACACTGTGTAATTTTCAACCACTGTTGCGCCCCGCAACACTGTATAATTTTCAATCAGCGCCTGTAAGCAGCGCGAATTTCAGCCATCACCTGTGTAATTTTCTCCGTCGATGCTCTATGACTTTTTCCTTGCGTTTGGACTGGAACAAGCTCGATAGCCCCAACGGGCTGTAGTGGCTGTATTTTTGGCTGCTGCACTCGTTTGGCCGCGCCAACTGTTGAATTGAATTGTCCATTTCTCGCCCGCTTCAGCGTGGCGAGCAGGTAGGCAATCACATTTTTTATCTCACCTGTGCCGATACGCTCCGCCACTTCATCCAGAACCTGTTGCCCCAATGGCGCTGGCAATGCCTGCAGTTGCGGCTCTACGTTATCCCGATCAACCGTGGTCAGATTTTCAATCAGCACTGACGGCCAGCGAAGCCGATTGTCGTTTTTCCCTGATGCCCCTACGTACGTATCTTTTACACCCTGTGTAAAACTACGTACGTAACAGTTCGGATTCCGAACTCTGTCATAACCCCTTGTTTCTAGACTGAGTTCGGAAACCGAACTCGGTAAAACAGCCCCCTCATTTATACTGAGTTCGGTTTCCGAACTTGGTGATCTTTGGGTGACAGAAGGTATTTTTTGACTGAGTTCGGTTTCCGAACCCGGCAAAGAAGCCTGCTGTCGCAATGCCAACTCTTGGGGAGACTGAGGGGAGGACAACCGAGCTTCGATCAACGCAACGCGCGAATGACGGTGACGCATGGACGTATCCTGCTTGATCTCACTCAGTACAGACAGTGCCGTTAACCTGATAGTCTTGTTACCGTGCTGACACGCTTGTGCCACCGCATCCAGCCAGCCGGGGTCAAAATGCTCGGCATCACGTAACCCCAACGGTTCATCATGCTGTGCATAGATGTTGCCACGGACTCGGCCACCGTCATCCCTGACTCGCTTACACAAACTCAACCAGCCCGTGAGCCGTAACATCAGCAAGGCGCGACTGACCGTTTCTCGTGAGGCTTTACCTGAATGGGGGGAGGCAAGCTGAAGCTGAAGCTCTTCATAGGTGGGGAACACCGCTCCATCGTTCTGTTGAGCATAGAGACGGATCATTACCCAGGCGGTTTTATCCAGCGGCGATAACCGGTTATCCATATAAAGTTGCCGGGGAATGGCATCATGCACATTCCCCAGATAGAGCAGACCACTCTGCTCATTTGTCACAGCACCGGATTGTGCCTTTTGCACAATCCGGGCCGTCATTTTGCTTAACGTATGTTGTATGACGCTGTCTACAGCCAAGGCCATCAACCCGCTCTCCGCTGTTGCTGCTGCTCGACCCAGCCTTTTACCAACGTCCACACGGACGTTAAGGCGATATCTTGCTGTTCAGCAATCAGCATCATGACCTCCAGCGCTTCCAACGAGTCCAGATTGTCTATCTTGGCAGTTCGCCACTGCTCCCAGATCGAGATTTCTTCTGCTTCAGCGGGCATCTGATTACGCCCTTGCCGGGTAGGAATTCCGGCAAGGCGACGACGGGTACTCACTTCCGCCGCCGTTAGTCCAAAATAGCACTGCATCATTTCTATCGATCCGCCCAACGCCAATGCACGATCGATACGCTGTATGCGAACCTGCTCTTGTCGGGCCTGCGCCAACATCATATTGAGATTGGTGTGATTGATATGGAACGTCAGTATCGAGACCGAGGAGTTCACCAGGTAGTGTAAATCCTCTACCGTAAGTTGATTCAGTTCCTGGATCTCCTCCAGCGTCAGTCCCATTGCCTCACAACGCCGAATGTTGCCGGATTTCAGTTCCATCAAGACCTGCGTCAACAAGGCATTTGTCGTCATACCGGTTTGCGGATTCATATGTAGTTCCCTCCTAAAAGTATCCCTAAATCAATCGCCCACGCCACAACACAAAGCACAACCAGCGTGATACCTGACCTGTCCTTACGGATTTTATTCATTGCCCCCCCTCTCCTACCGGTCAGTTTGCCTTGCTCTGCACCATCGACACCGTGATACAGCCGGGCATTTTTCCCAGCGACAAAGCCGGTTCCACGGGCAATATCAGCCCCGCGACATTCCCTGGCTTCCCGAAGTTTGGTCTGAGATAACGCCAAGGCTTCAAGGTAATGCGCCATACTCTGGCTCTCCCGCTGAGAGGGGCCAAAATCAACGACGACACGGCGAACACCCTCAACCCACCCTTCACGAAATTGGTCGGCACGGGCACGGCGAGTTGACAGTTTAAGACGCTTGTTTTGCGTCTTAAGGTAGGCGGTTGTTGCCTCTTTCAGTTGGCGAGATAGAACATCAAAGGAATACGCAGCCACGGCAGGACGTTCGCCAAAGCCGCAGAACATCACGACGCGGTGACTGTTGCCAGCACTTCCCTGCTGCCAGCTATAGTAAGCCCGACAACCAAATGCACGGTTAACGACCCAGACCAGCCTATCCATCCACTGAGGGATTTTCACGGCATCTGACGGGGCTTTCTGTGTCTGATCTTCCCGTACAGAAGAGGACTCGGCATCCAGTTCGCTGATACCGTATTTTTGCATCAACGCCTGAGCGCGGGATAAGGCCATCCCGGCCTCATGCGCATTGCTGTTATTTTTAGCCAATTCCAGCAGTTTACGAATTAACTTCACCAGACGAACCTGACGCTGTGAATGTGAGTGACTCATCCCTACTCCTCCCCACCCTGATACTGCTGTGACTGGCGTTGGATCTCACGCAAACGCCGTATCACGCGTATTAACCGTAAAAACTTCACTACCTGAATATCATCCAGCAACGGCCAGTCTGCCGGTTGCTCAGTACCGATGACGATATTGGTCAGCTCAGTCGCAGACAGTGAAACTGCAGCATCACCTGATAACCCTGCCAGCAATCGCGTTATCGGGGATGCACTATGAGCATTCACCTGCAGGCGATATCCCGCCGAACCAGGCGCATTGTCTTCACAGAGTTCCTGCTCGGCCTCAAGCACTTCAGCCAACTCAAACGCCAGACGAAAAGCGGCATCCTGCAAATGCTCAATGTCGTCCTGCAGGGCGGAAATATGCCAAATATCCGTCACCGGCTCTAAACCGGTATTGGCGAATGAAACCGAAGAATCTAAGGTTGCGTTTTCTAGCACAGGGAGCAGGTCATCATTTTGCTGCTCTTGCAGCACAGCGCCATCAGAGGCTGAGTGTGAGAACGTCACCGGTAACATTGACTCCCGAGACTCATTTGGCAGGCCATACAAATCAAGCTGTTCCTCTTCCTTGTGCTGATCGCCGGGATCGGCCTCAACAGGCATTGACGGCCTCACATCCTGCAAAGAGATAACTGCATCCTGCTGGCGATGTACGACCGGGGAGGGTTCTTGAATCTGATTATCATCACAGGAAGGAACACCCAGCGAAGACGCAGGTGCAACAGTGGGGGTTACACCCGCCTTTTCGGTGCCTTTATCTGCATTGATAATATGTTGTGGTAGAGGCGCGGGTTCACCGAAAAGTTTCCGGCGATTCTGCTCCTTCGGGTCGAGTTCGATTAACCAGCGGTCATACGTAATCTCCGAGTTGGGCATTGCCTGGAGTAAGGCGGCGATCAACTCATCTTTGAACGTTTCCAGGGTGTAATGGTCTGGATCATCGAAAGAATGACAAACCTCACCAAATACCTCATTAAACGGTTTAACCACATCGGTATGTACACTGAATTCCCCCCAAGACTTTTCTGCCGACATGCGAAGATTTATAAGAGGAACCGTTTGAGCGCGACTCAATCCCGACTCCAGAAGCCTAGGAAGATAGGGGTACAGTTGCTTAATGACATACTCCATTCGGCTTATACTGGAATAATGTATCGGGTAACCTTCTGTTTTTAAGAGCTCTGCAAGCTCTCTCTGACTGACCTCACGTCCTAACTGCTCTTCCTGAATGCTTCTGGCTTTGGCTACGCCAAATGATTTTTCAATAAAAGACAGATCCCCTCGAACATCATTTTCAGCCAAATGCCCGATGACACACTTCAACCGCCCCGGCCACGGCTTGAAAATGCACTGAATACGACGAAAACGCTCATCTTGGGTCTCTTCCCATAGCTCCACCAGGATCGTATAACGTGTATTTCCTCCATCACTGAAGATATACACATCTTCGGCGCTGTCGGGGTTCTTCGTGACTTTTGGTACCGAGTCCAGCCCACGCGCCAGGATCGACGCCTTGATATCGTCATACTTGGGGTTACGGGTGGTACGCGGGTTATCGGGGTTGGGCCGCAGTTGATCAAGTGTCAGAACCATCGGCATTTCACTGACCGGCAAGACGGCCACTGCGCCGGACGCTGGCGAACGTCCCCGTTGCAACAATTGTTCCTCCAACGTCTGCACCTCTTTAGAAGTCATAGCGACCTCCCGAGAAATCTTCAAATCGGGTGATTTCAGGCTGGAACTTCACTTTTACCGTGCCAATGGGGCCATTGCGCTGCTTACCTATAATCAGCTCGGCAATGCCTTTATCCGGGCTGTGTTCGTCGTAAACTTCATCGCGGTAGATAAACATGATCACGTCGGCATCCTGCTCTAATGCCCCGGAATCTCTAAGATCACCATTATTGGGACGTTTATCTGGCCGGTTTTCAAGAGCCCGATTAAGCTGTGAAAGGGCGACGAGAGGGCAACCGATCTCTTTCGCCAGCGCCTTCAGCGAACGCGAAATTTCAGCAATTTCCTGTGTGCGGTTCTCCTGACCAGGGCAACGCATCAACTGCAGGTAATCCAACAGGATTAAAGACGGCTTTCCGTATTTACGCACATTTTTACGTACCCGAGAGCGCAGCATTGACGGTGTCATTAAGCTGTCGTCATCAATAACCAGACGATCTTTCCATTCAAGGAGAATTTTGTTCGCCTCCCCCACCCTGGCCCACTCTTCATCGCCCATATTGCCATTGCGGAGATTCTGCAAAGGGACGCGTCCCAGCATGGCAATAAACCGTGATAAAAGCTGGTCGATGGGCATTTCCAGACTGTAGACCTGCACCGATTTGTCTTTCCTGGTCCCCAAAGCACCTTCACATAAACTCAGAGCCAGCGCGGTTTTGCCCATTGAGGGACGTGCCGCTAACAGGATCAGGTCACTGTCTTGCAATCCACTGGTCATCCCGTTGAGTTGCTCAAAGGGTGTTGGAGTGCCGGTGATCAGGTCTTCACTGCTGCAACGCAGCTCCAGACGGTCAAGATAGGTCTCCAGCGAGGAAATGAGATCAAACGGCTTACCGGACGCCTGTAGACCAGCGATATCAAAGAGACGTTGCTCTGCCTCTTCCAAGAGGGAAGCCACATCCGTACGGGCATCTTCGGCCTGTCCGGCCAGATCATGCCCCAACGCCAGTAGCTGGCGTTTCTGCTTACCGGTCGAGACATATTCTGCATAGGCCACAATATTGGCGGCGCTTGGGGTGTTCTTGGACAGTTCAGCCAGATAGGCAAAACCCCCGACAGTATCAAGCTGCCCAACACGCTCAAGCTCTTCGGATAAGGTGATGAGATCGATGGGCATATTGCGGCCAAGCAACGCCTGCATGGCTGCAAATATCGTCTGATGAGGCCGTGAGTAAAAGCTGTCTGCCGTCAGGATCGGTGCAATCTCATCCCAACGGTCATTCTCAAGCATTAGGCCACCCAGGACAGACTGCTCGGCTTCCAATGAGTGCGGCAGAACCCGTTGTTGTTCAGTGCTACGCATGGCGAGTCTCCTCAATCTGAACCTCGCGCAATGCACACGCCAGAACCTCACGGAGTCGGGAAGAAGCGACCAGGATCAAGGGTTCCCGATCGTAACTCGCACCAGACTCCAGCAACGGAAGTCCTATTGGTGCTTGCGGGCCTACGGCCATATCACGAAGTTCCGATTCACTCCACAGGTTGGAAAACTCTATGAAACCTCTCGCCAGTTCCCATTCATCAGCCAAACGCTCATAAATCCGTTTTTTTGCTGTTTCATAATCAGGAGCATCGACGAACACATGAACCTCATCGTGTCCCTTATAGGTATCAACCGAATAAGCGACAGCCCGCCAAATTTGATTTCGATTCATGAGCGGATCTCCCGAGCAAGAACATCATCAAACAGGGGTTTCCACTCAGGGAAAAGCTCACAAGCCAGATCACATATAGACTGTGCTGCAGGCGGGGTTTTACGGTCAGTTTCATACTCCAGTCTGTGGGCTGGCTGAGACAAACTGTGTCCCAGTTTATAAACGTCCAAATCGTAGATTTGGGTTGCCAGCATACTGACCGGGATACCTGTGGAACTGTATGTACCTTCATCAATAATCTGCGTTATCGCTGCCAGCGCTTTTTTTGCCAGAACGGTGTAATCCATGCAATTCACCAGAATTTTCACCGGGGGCAACGCGATACCAAAGTCTTTATAAGGCAATAATCCTTCCATCAGCGGGATAGTGCCGCGTAAAAACTCGCGCACATCAGGTACCACCGGCTTTATCATGGCGAGCGCCGTATGGTTCGTTGCCAGCATGACCAGCTCAAGCATGATGGATCGGGCACCCTGTGAATCAATAATAATCACGTCATAGTCGGTAAACAGAGGGTGCTGCAGTAGATTGCGCAGCCGAAAACGACCATCGGGCGCGTGCATCATGGCTGTTTTAAGTTGTTCGTGGGGATCGTTAGAGATAATCAGATCAAGGTTGGCAATACTGGTGCGGGAAATAAGCTGTTTGGGTTGATTGAGATCAGCCGTCTGCATTAACAATTCATACAGGCCGTAGGGGGCTTCATACTGCAGGTGATAATAACTGGAGGCTGTCGGTTGAGCGTAGTCACCGTCGATCAAGAGAGTCTTGAGACCAGCATCTGCACAGAAGCCACTGAGATTAGCTGCGTGGGTCGATTTACCTTCGCCGCCTTTGGTGGAAATGATTGAAATTACATGCATATTTATTACCTGGGTAAACACCCCAAGTAATAGCGCTAGTAATAGATCCTACGTTGTTATTTCAACACGGGGATTGAAAATCCCCGTGTCCTTGGTTCGATTCCGAGTCCGGGCACCACTATTTAGAAGAACCCGCCTATGGCGGGTTTTTTGCTTTGTTTCCCAGCCAGACTCCACCAGACCTACTCGGCATCAAGCCCGTTGTGCGGCTACAATCAAAGGATAAAGTCTGATTCGATAATATTGATCCCCCTTTCACTATCAGGATGCCTGTCTAAGGCTCTCACTAACGCAAAAATCCGTGCAGCCAAACCGCAAATACGCCCTGTAAGCTCGCAAACAACGCTAACCTATCTTTGCTCGTTCCCCCCAACGGCCTTGCTGAAAACAGCATAAAAAATCGCCTGATTGTTCCCCGGTCATCAAGGAAGCAACTATTGTTAAAGTACGGGCTGTTTGTCTGCTTAAGGCTCTCACCAACGATGTTAGCGGAAAGACCCCAAGGAAGCCGTACCACCTAACTAATATTGTCATTTTGCGAGGTGCACATGCTTTATGTTGATATCCCTAGCCGTGAAGAATATGCCTATTTAGCTGATATTCATGCGGATGCTTGTATCTCGATTTATCTTGAAACCTCGCCTCTACGTCAGCACTTAGAGGCCAGTAAAATTCAACTTGGTAACTTCATCAAGGAGGCGCTGCTGCAGGTTGCAGACAGCGGCCTGGATAAACGCCGTGTTGCCTTGTTGGAAGAACAGCTTTGTTCTGTGTTGGAAGATGAGTCATTTTGGGACCTGCATGCACGCAGCCTGGCGGTGCTTGCAACACCAGACAGTATCCGAACTTACCGGCTGGCAAATGAGCTATCCAATCGACTTGAGGTGGGCAAACGTTTCTACCTTAAACCACTACTGCGTGCGTTAACCTTCCCCCATTCGGCCTACATCCTCGCACTCTCTGAAAACCAGACGCGCCTGATCGAGTTTTTTGCTGATGCTCCCGCAGAAGAGATGACAGTGCCAGAAATGCCCACCTCCATGAAGGATGCTATGGGGGATGCAGCATTGAATGACCACCATCATGGAGCGACACATCATAAAGTGCGACTGGCACAATATACTCGCAAAATTGACCAAGCGTTACGTCCACTGTTTGCCAGACATGATTCTCCGCTTCTCCTTGTCAGTACCGAGCCGCTGGCCTCTATCTACCGTTCAACAAACTCATTGGCTAACCTGACAGATGAAACACTTTTCAAGAATGCAGAACACCTTGGTACTTCTGAACTGGTAACGTTGGTGCGGCCGTTAATGGATAACTATTATCAGGAGCAATTGAACGCGTTAGCCTTGCGCTTTGAAACACGTTTAGGGGAACGCCGGGTCACTCAGGATCTTTCAGATGCGGCAAGAGCAGCCACGTTCGGCGCCATTGATTTATTACTGATTAACCTCGACTGCAAGCTGAAAGGCACCATTGATGAGCAGGGATTAATCACTTTCAGTGACAACGATGAGGATGACGCCTACGATTTAATTGATGAGATAGCCAAAAGATCGATAGCTACCGGCGCAAGAGTTTTAGCAGTACGCAGCGACGATTTACCTTCCGGTGCCGATCTTAACGCCATATTACGTTTCCCTCTATAAAACTCTGTCGGGTTACTGGGCCACGATGACCCAACAGTCTGGACAGTGGCAACCTGCACCGGCTGGCAAAACGGCTGGGAATTAAATGATCGCAGCCAAGTTTGGCCCTCAATGGTTTGAGGGCCAGCTAGTTCCTTTATGCTGGCCGGAAGATGCCGTTACCAATGTTATGCGCTGCGTGCAGGTAAGCCTTTGGCTCCCCCAGTTCTGGCAGCAGTAGCATTTCAGATGTCTTAACCGGAGCACCACAATAATCAAAAATACCGTGCGTTATCTGCGCGTTAAAGGCATCGGTAAAGCCATGCCGATCATAGACGCCTTTGCTTGCCGCCCCTAGGGCAACCAGGTGCACCGGTAAATGCCCCAGTTTTTTGACCACCGCCCCATCGGCCGTCTCTTCATAAGCCCAACCATTGGAAAATACGCGGTCTACCCACCCCTTAAGCAAGGCAGGCATGCTCCACCAGTAGATTGGGAACACCAGAATCAGGGCATCCGCGCCATCGATACGTTTCTGTTCTGCCAGAATATCTGCTGGAACGGTAGCCGTTTTTAAAAACGCGGCGATATCTGCTGCACCGTACACCGGATCGAAACCTTCCTGGGTGAGATCGGCAATTTCAAACGTATGGGCGGGATCGGCGGCCGTTATCCCTTCGGCAATGGCTGCTGCAACACCGTGGGTTAATGACGTATCGAGAGGATGAGACACAACGATTAGCGCGTGCATAGGGGCGGGTCCTATTGTCAGGGCGAGGTATAAAACGTACTCTATATACCAACAGTAAGTTACCGCCGGTAAGTTACCTTTAGTATATAACGCTGTCAACGGGTAAATATGGCTATGATCTCCAAACCCCATTCACGAGTTCGGCTATCGAGAGAAGAGCGTTATCAGCAGTTGCTGACAACCGCATGGGAAATCATTAATGAAGAAGGTACCGAAGCGCTGACGCTCGGCCATCTGGCAGAACGCTCGGGCGTCACCAAGCCGGTAGTGTATGATCACTTCACCAACCGTTCGGGCCTGTTTGCCGCGCTGTATCAAGAGTTTGATAGTCGTCAAACCGCGCGGATGGATGAAGCTATCCAGAATACCAAGCCGGAGCTAGAAGCCTTATCCTCGGTCATTGCCACTTCCTACATTGAGTGCGTGTTGCTGCAAGGCCGTGAGATGCCTAGCGTCATGGCTGCACTAGCCGGTACTCCCGAGCTTGAGAAAATCAGGAATGATTACGCCGTGGTGTTCA
>NZ_JBKJYW010000498.1:0-14099 GCF_046715635.1 Serratia sp. (in: enterobacteria) | reverse complement strand
TCGCGTGATAACTGCGACAGGCTCACTCCCCGCTTATGCAAGGCCGCCACAATGTCAGCCCGATGCCAATCTTCCAGCCTTCCCTTAGGGGACTTTTTTTGCGATGCTACGTGGTTATTCACAATATTAACTCCTCTGTATCAGTACATGGACATTAAATGCGAATAAAAGATACTTATCAAGTTCCTTTTGTGGGTTATTTTGCCGATTCTTTTTAACGCATTGATATCTGGATTAAAGTTTATGGAAAATAATTTGCCGCAAGAAACCCACTTGGATGATGATCAATGGCTCTCAGCACCCGCATTTGTCGGGAAACCGGGTATGCCTGGAACAGCAAAAGGTTGTCGCTTACGTCTGGAGAAACTGGCGGCTATGCACCCTGACATCAAGAGAAAGAGAACTGGACATAAGGGCTTTGAGTACCATATACGTGCGGCGGGGATGTCGTTGCATAGTGAGCGTGTGGAACAGCAGCAGAAAACGCAGCCAGCCTCGCCCTATGGCAGTGATGAGCAACTTAACCTCTGGGTGCAACTGTTCAAGACCATGAAGCCACAGTCCCGCGACAGGTTGTTAAAGCAGGCATTGGAACAGGTAGCCGATGATTTGAAGTTAACCGGCAATGTGGAGCCAGAAGTGATGATGTTGGCCCGTCAGTTGATGATGCTTTCAGAGGAACAGCGCCAGCAACTTTTAACCTCTATTTCACTCGCCTAATCCGGTCTGAATAGCTAATTTTGGCCATATTTAAATCATTATTTAATTAATAGTTTCTTTGTGAAACTATTTGCCATTGCATGTATTGTTTGATAAAATGTCATTGTGGTAAAGTGATTATTTCCAGCCACTCAAACCAATAATATTTAATTAATCCTTAACGGGAGTTACAACTGCATTTCAAATTCGACTTGTTGACTATTTTAACTTAAATGGAAACATTATGAATATTATCCTTCAGGAAGGCTATAGGCTTCCCGTTAATCAAAAATTGATTGACCTGTTATTTAAAGAAATGGACAAGGCTCCGCCAATAAAGCAACAATTGAAAGCTGCGTCATTTATTTTTAGAGATCCTGACTACAGTGCCGGGCTTGGTGGCTATCATCCAGTAGAAATTCGGCTAATCAGAAAAGACGGAAAGTGGTTTTTCGATTACATCACTGACTTTGCCTATATGGGGCGAGTTTACCCTGAATTAGAAAAGGAAATTGACTTTAGTTGGTCACAGCAATATGCATTTCATTCTGGATTAGGCGACCTCGGTCATAAGGCCGGTTGTGAGCTATTTGAATTATGGCAATCCAACTTTATTCAGTATTACGACATGGATGTTTATACCGTCCAGTTCCTTTAGGAAATCTAAATTAAATCCATTTGGGGTATCTATTGTGGTCAAGGATAGAGAGATCAGTGCATCCCAACAGGGTGACCTGGATTGTCTGTGTGGGGCGTACAGCTTGGTGAATATGATGGGCTACCTGTTTGATGGCAGAGTGAAGAGAAAACCACTGATGCGCGCCCTGTTGCGGGAATACAGCTATGAATGGCCGTTAGAGGAATGGCTGACCCACGGCCTTGATGAACCCCGAATGGATTACTTGATCGATCGGGTATTGCGGCAAGGGTACTACCATAAACATTTCCCCACTCAAATCAGCCAGCCCTTCCGAGAACTTAAGCGACTAACCACCCAGCGTATCTTCTCCGAGATAGCCGAATACCTCAACCACAGTGACTTTTCCCGCCTCATCCTGATTAGCGATCAACATCACTGGTCAGTTATCACCCGCATAGACAATCAATACCTCCACTTCTTCGATAGCAGCGGCCGACGAAAATCATCACGCAGTAGTTGGTCACTCAAGCCCGGTAGCAGCTCACACCAACTTTTCCCAGACTGTATCTACTTTGTTGAACGGGAGTTCTGACATGACTGACCGCTGCAATGAAGACCTGATCCTACAGCAGGCACAAACCATCATCGAGAACCGATATATCCGTGGGCAACAACTGTTATCGGTGATAGATGTACGGGATTACCTCATGGTCAAGTTGGCTCCGCTGGAACACGAAGTATTTGGCTGTCTGCTGTTGGATAACCAGCAACGCATTCTCACTTACCAGGAACTGTTCAGGGGCACAATCAACGGCGTCAGCGTCTACCCTCGCGAAGTGGTGAAGCTAAGCCTGCACCATAACGCAGCGGCGTTGATCCTTGTCCACAATCATCCCAGCGGTGAGGCGGAACCCAGTCAGGCAGACTTGGCAATCACCAAAAGGCTGGTATCTGCGTTGGATCTGGTTGATGTGCGGATTCTCGACCACTTCATTGTTGCCGGTACACAAACCGTCTCAATGGCGGAGCGTGGGCTGCTATAAGCCGTCCGGTTACTGTGTTACTCAATCTGACACCCTTACGCCTCTGGCTCCAATAGGATCAGCTCGAAAAGCTGACATTAGCCTGAGCGCCCACAGAAAAATTGAGGGCGCAGCTAGTCATATATCGGTATACAGCGCCTTGTTAAGCCATAGCATCAAGTTCTGCTTGTGTAGTGTACAAACCTTTATGAGTTCCGCTAATAATTGAATTAAGGGACTCCCTTAACTCCTTATATTTATCATTTGTTTCAAAGTCGGTTGATGTTAGATGAGAAAATAAATTGTATGGTTTGTCTTTTGATGGAGACTCATTGAGATAAAAGCCCTCAAAATCAGGATTATGAACAACAGTTTTGACTCGTCCATTTGTTGAATCCGCTAATGCTCTTATATTTAAGTTGATTTTCCACATACCGTTGGCGGCCCCATCCTTCCTAAGCTTTGTATCTAGATCATGAATCGCTATAGCATTTGCACTGAACTGGTCAAATATTTTTATAAATGTTGGAATATTCGCCTTTCCTCTACAATTAATAACGCAATAACTGCCTTCAAGGCCACTTTTTTCAATAATATATTGATAAGCCAAATATTCGGTATCTCCCTCAACTAATATAGCGTTAGGGTAAAAGAAGAATTCATTAACTGTCGGACAACAACGATTCAGCATCTTTAAATTGTCCCTTTCATCAGGACTAAAATGTGTTTTATCTGTCTGGAAGTAGAAAGTCCCCTGCTGATTATTCGACACTTTTATTAGTGTTGTGTGGTCTTTAGTGAGGTCAATGAATACTGGGGAGTGTGTAGTGCATATAACTTGCCATCCTTCTAGATCCGCTAATGCATAAATAGCTTTTCTAGCAGCCCTAATTATTGATGGATGCAAATTTATTTCTGGCTCATCAATCAGTAACACTTTAGGTGTTTCATTTTGAATTACCTTTGTTCCCTTTTTATACATTCCCTCGCTACACAAAGCATTTACGGCAGACCATAAAAATGCTCTTTTTAAACCAGTTCCTTGATGCTCTAAGGATGATGGGTGATTACTTGTTTTAACGAAGAACTTACTGCCATCTTTAATCGCATCCTCTGCTTTAAACTTCCCAACGCCAGTTTCAAAACTAACAGTAGCGCCTAGGAATAACTTATTTAACTCCAACTCTATTTTATTGCTTAATTGCCCAATACTCCCAGACAGCTCTTTATCTACCTCTTTAGCAAGTTTTTCTATTTCAGCAACAATGCCAGCAACCTTGCTTTTGTCATCTTTTAATTTTTGAGCAGCATTTTTGGACGCTAAATCCTTTACTACCTTTTCTAGAGCATCATAGCCATCATTTGGATTTAATCGTACTGGAATCGGTAATCTACTTTGCAACAATGTGTTCCATCCACCAGCCCCTCCTTTCTTCCAATCATTTATTTTGTTGCTAAAGCTATACTTGACGCCATTTTCGTCTGGAGTTTCCCAACGGATTTGAAATTTTGCGCAGTTACCAAACTCAGGATCGTTCTGCAAGAGCCATTCTTGTCCTAAAGTGTCAACATCTTCCTGAGTAACATCATTAAAAACACCTGTGATTATCACCGGTATATTCGCATTTCGACCATGAAAGTGGTCTATGCTTAATGCACTCCCCATCGAAACATAGGCCTCGTATGCGTCTAGAACTGTAGACTTACAACTATTATTTGGCCCCACTAATACAACGATGTTATCGATGAGTATTTTTATTTCATCCTTGACGCCTTTAAAGTTTGAGATCAATAACGCAGATAATTTCATAAGAATGTTCTCGTCATAAAAAATAGGATTAAAGGTTGAAAAACATGTCAACCCATACCAGAGGATTGACGTTTATTAACTAATTAACTTTATGATTCAATTTCTAGAAGAGGTAAAAATAAATGAGGGAAGTTAACATCGTTATATATACATCCGTCATACTTCAAGTTGCATGTGCGTTGGTTTTTCTCACTCACCTCAGTAACTTACTGGTGTAAGCTTCAGGGGACTCACTGTGTCGCCGCCTTCCCGCAACTCGAATTATTTAGGGTATAAAAAGATTGGAACGAAAATTTTGTTCGTTCTGATGCTGTCCCCTAACTTAAATTGCTTTAAAATGACATAATTATACCTCCATGTTTATCTCGGACGAGTCAATCTCAATAAAACATCCCGAAGATTTAATATTTTTCACTTGCCTCCTAGCTTGCTTACTTTTCGCACCACCTTCGTTATAAAGCTAACGCTTATGCATTCATAGTTCAATACTTTTTTAGCTTTATGATATATCGGTCACTAATTATATGCAGACCGAACGAAACCCGAGGTTTTTTCGCGTTCATAGATCTATGAACGCCTGCTTCTGGTACTTAGCTGCTTGTAAGAGTTGATTAGCACCTGACTATCGCTAGGGCTTCGGATAAAGTACGAACTTTGCTTATCATCTTTGTATCAAGCACTTATGCTGTTCAAGCTCATAGACAGTAAAAGCGTTGTGCATCGCACACTACACTTTTTCGATAATGTCTTCCGATAGCCCAGCCTCGACTGCTTCAGCCCTAACCTTATCGATAACAAGCTGAGTCCTGCCAGGAGCACGAACAGAATCCTGATCTTTTTTTAATGCTGCGCTGCTTTCGCACACCGACCACGCTTGGCAATCAATACGATAAGTTGTGAGTCGATATAATCAATGACCTGTCTTACGTCTTCTATAGAAGAGAAATTCATTCACCGCACTCCTTAACTAGTACAAAAGTGCAGGCTGGTATATTTGATGATTATTGGCCTATCGTTTCTCAAGCTTCAAGATGTTATCAACAACCCTTCGGGCTGACGACAATCGTTCCACATCCTTCTCAGTCCATTCCGTATCACCCAGATCACTCGGCCTGCCATATTGATGATGGGTCATGTAAGCCGCGATCTCTTCGGTGGTTTTACCCTCTCTAAGCTTAAGCACATAAAATTCATCGTAGACCTCATACAGCGCTTGGGCTTTCGGCTTTTTAGGCACCAACAGTTCGCCAAAGTAGAACAGGTTGATCAACTCATCCAACACCTGGCTGTATACACGTCCAGTCCCGCGTGTCATCGAGTCAATGTTGCCGTGGCCGAGCAACTTACAGATTTCTTTTAGCCGGGCCTTGGTGATGTCCTGCATGTGGATTTCCATTGGCTGTCCGAACTCTTCTTGCATTTTCCTCCGGCTGCGAGCCTTCACCTCAACCATATCTTGTGCTGGTCTCTTAGCAGGCGTCTTCACCGGTTTTTTCATCAGCTTTTTCGCCGCCATCTTCATGCCCCCTTGTTTATAGCATCCAGTATGACCGTCATATCTATCTTCTACCGATGACAGACATAAAAGTCAAATGATGACGGTCATCTGTCATTTCTAATATGACGGTCATCATTGCAGCGTTTTTTCCGGCAAAATCACGATTTTTATCAAATTGAAATATAACATTTTTTCAAGGTTGTAAATGGGCATCTCGTTTAACCGAATGAGACGCTAAAAAATGAAAAATCGCATCCTAAAACAACCCGAAGTTCTGCACCGCTGTGGTATCTCACGTAGCACTATGTACAGGTGGATCGCCGAAGGTGTTTTTCCACGCCAACGGAGCATGAAAGGGGCAGGACTGAAAGGTAAGTCAGTCGGCTGGCTGGAAAGTGATATCGACGCTTGGATTGATAGCCGCATGTCGGTGGGGGAATAAGCTGATGAATAGTCTTTCCCGCACAGTTAACATGCTCTTTAAGGAGATGCCAACCTTCGAAACCCTGAAGCAGGCAGACGTTGAGAACCGCACCCGTATCACTATATTGCGCCGTGTTGGCCGTAAGTTGGATCAACCTGATTGCCTTGCTTTGGCAGATCGTCTGGAAAGCTGTGTTAACGACTATCCCTGCGGCAGTATGGCGTGTTTCCGTTGCTCCCGTCAGCGTCGCCTACGGTTGGTCGACAAATGGCTGGATTTCTTCCAGACGCACCCAGATTACGTGATGGTCACGCTGGTGTTCTATGACGAGATGTTCCCGAACCGGCATTTGCTCGATTGGGATCTGAACCGGCTTAAACAGCGGCTTCGCAAGCAGTTGGAACGGATCGATTTCGAAGGGCCCATCGTGGGTGGTTTCGAGATGGACTACCACCGGCATACACAGAAGCCGAGTGAAAGTGAGTGGATGCCCCATTTCCATCTACTGATCCCCAACGATCCGGCCAAACTCAAGCAACTCCGGCAGTACATGCTACGGGCCAAGAACTTGCACCGCCGTAAGGAGAAGATTAATCGACCTATGCACAAGAAGCAGATAGTGAGTGCAGTGCAAGCCTTAACTTACTGCATCAAAGGCATTTGGTGGGAGATCCCACTGTTCGTGAATAAGGAGGGCAAACCAAGGAAACGGTCAAAGTGTCGCCTCACTGATAACGTGCTTGCGAAATCACTGGTGAAGCTGGATCGGCTAACTGATTCTCAGCTTACTTTCACCATGAACGTCCAAAAGTAAAATCTAGAGATCGCTGATTAACGCCACGGATGGCACAGTTTGATGCCTCAGCGCTGGAGTTTGAGCAATGTTGACGGTAACACTAATCAATCTTCCAGCTTCTATTTTGGGAGAGCATATTGAGGGGAGCAGAAGATGGTGATTTGGGTGATTAGGTGATTTTCGCTGGAAGGCAATTTTGGTTCTGGGTTTGAAAAAGGTTGCCATGCTGGCGGTGATTTGGGTGATTAAATGATTTTCAACAAGGAAAGATCATGACCGAGAAAAAAGTAAAATCGAGTGTTGCATTAACCAAGAAAAAGGTAAAACCGGATGTCACATTACTGGCGCTATCGACGATGGACGGTGATAACGAAAAAGCCTACCGCTATGTGGAGTTCGACAACCAAAATAGCAAGAAGAGGGTACGCCGCCTGTTTGCCGCTACGGATATCGCGGATCAACGGCTCATCCTCAACAGACTCTTTGCTGAAGGATTAGCTCTGGATTTAGAAGATTCTACGAAGGAGTCCATTTATAAAGATCTTCGCCAAACGGTTGATGAACGCGTCCAGTTGTGCCTCCGGCCCGGATTCACCGAGAGTGACAACTACTTAACTGCCAGTGGTGTGATCCTTGGCGATAAAGAAGGTTTTGGGCCACTGCCTTATCCGGAAGCTCAAACCTTCTTCCATGACGAACAGGCTAAGGGCGACACGAGCGGTTGGCAAAAGAAAGTGGCGTTGTTGGCACAAGGGAACTCCCGCTTGATACTGGCATTATCCAGCGCATTTTCTGGCCCTTGTATCCACCTGACTGATATTGAAAGTGGTGGATTTCACTTCTATGCGCCGAGTTCCCAAGGTAAGAGTACCTTGATGCTGATGGCAGCTTCTGTCTTTGGCAACAATCAGTTTGTCAAAAAGTGGAATATGACTGATGCCGCGTTCGAACAGGCGGCGGAAGCACGTAATGATGGCATCCTTTTGCTGGATGAACTGAAACTGTTAGGATCTAAAAAAGGTGAAACGGCATCTCTGGCACAAAGCCGCATCTACATACTGGGATCAGGCGAAGGAAAACAGCGGCACACTGGCTACCAAAAAACAGTTTCGCGCTGGCGTTTAGTGATGCTGAGTACGGGGGAGTTTAGTCTTGGGCAACATGCTAGCGATGGTAGCCTAAGCCGAATGGACGGCGAAAAGGTACGCGTAGTTGATGTGCCTGCTGATGCCAGTGCTGATCTTGGCATCTTCGATATAGTGCCTGAGGAACTCACGTCTCGCCGCTTTGCCGAGCGTATCCAACTCCGCTGTAGCTTGTATCATGGCACTGCTGGCCCTGACTTCATTACAGAAATGCTGAAAGAAGGCCGTAACTCAGTCAAGAAGAAGATAAAAACGCATATTAACCACTTCATCGAGCATCATGACATTGATGAAGATAATGGCATTGCAGTGCGTATAGGTAAGCGGTTTGCCCTCGCTTATGCCAGTGGTGTTCTTGCCAGTGGGTACGGTATTTTGCCACTCACCGAAGAAGATATCATGGAGGGGATTTCAAGCTGTTACAACGCAGCCAATGGTGCCCCAGTGAAGGGGTTTGATTTCTCCAGCAAATTTAAAGCTGCCCTTGAGTCAAAATTACCGGATTTACAAAAGAAGAAAACCTATACCCAGGAAAAACTAGATAGAAAGCCGATTATCTTGACGAAAATGAAAAAAATAGCGGTATATGCAGTGGATACCGCTTTTTTTGAAAAAAACATTACTGGTAAGGTGGAATTGAAAGATGTTCTTGACTACTTACGCGGAGAGGAAATGTTACTTCCTGATAGCAAAGGAAAAAGCACACGGGCGGTACCTTATAAAAGAGAATCATTAACACGGCGCTATTGTCTGATCAAAGACAAACTGGATGCCTGGTTAGCGGGCGAATAATCCTGTGACTCCTGCACTTAAAGGCCAGGGCAGTTCAATGCATTGGTAAATATAAGAGGCTGAAACCGCTGTATATCGCCATCAACTCGCCTGTTAGACCGCTGGACAGGCGATGTTGGTGGAGGCCAGATGTCACTCTCGTACATACACATCCAGATTGATATTATCGGCAAGGTGATTCGCCAGAACCCTCGTAAAACCGCTAATCTGCTGTGTTTCAGTTCTGTCTGGCAGACAAGAAAGTACCAGACCGAGAAAAATGGTGCTTTAACTCGGCGATTCGATGCATGTACTCTGCTTGCAGACCTGCCAAATAACCCATCAGATGACCCACTAATCGCCACCTCGTGCGTTGGCTAGGGAAAACCGGAGATCATTTATTTCACTCACAATATTTAAACGTTAGAGCTGAATGAGTAGTCTATCTGTATTAACTTACTCTTTTCATTCATGACGCAGAATACTTGGTTATACATTGAGATCCCTACTTCTCTCTAAAGAGTATGCTGGGCTATATAACTGGTCGGTAGATACTAGTAGTCTATAAGTTGATGGATATATGATTGTATAGTTACTGCCATATTAATAGTGATATTGTGCAGCAGGTAACAGCGACCAGGAGCGTGGTGGTTGAACAACATAACATAATTTTTTGCTTGCGTAATTAACTGCTGTTAATTGCGTTATGCAATTGGTTATCCCTCATGCTAATCTGAATGCGAGTTATATATGGCTTATATTATTGAACGTGGAATATTGGTTACTCTGGAAACATACGATAAGTTTATCGAGGATGTACATAAGATACGTTTTATTGGGAAAGATAAGCGTCAGTCACCCACCTTCTACAAAGAAATACAACAGTTCCTGCAACATCTCATTTGTAATGTTTTCTTGTATGCAGAAGATACTGACCCGGACGAACCCTATACAACGTTTTCACCTATCTCCAGTGAGTTGGGTAAGAGTAAACTCAAGTTTGTTTTTGAACAGTCAAAATATTTGTGTTGTGACCGGGCATTAGAGCTTATTGCGGAAGTGGGTATTATTAAGATTAAGCCCCACAATTATGGGAAAGGACTCAGTCGTCTATTTGCCTTGTCAAAGGCACATCTTCGTGGATGGTTTGGCGATCAAAAGCACGCTGAGTATATGCAACGTACCGATCGTCTAATTTATCTCACGACTGCTCGCCGTAGGCGGAATCTAGACAGTTTCACCGAGGAATCACTGATCCAGAAGGCTCTATCTGAATGCCGCAAGCCTAAACACTCGGTACGCCATATTATGTCTCGGGAAACGCAAGTTTATATGCGGGAAGTGTACCGTAACATGAGCGGGTTGCGTATTAATCTAGATAAACTGCAAGCCTATCAGCCCTTGAATGAAAGGGAGGCGCTCCAGAAGACTATGTTCCTAAGTCATCTTGTCGAGCGTGGCTGTAGACTCGTCAGCAGCGTTCCCTTGGTTGTAGAGTACTGGCCTGAATATAACGTGGCTGATCTTGGTACACGCTCTTTTGAGAAGTTCGGGGGCTTTCAGACGCTAAAATCCACCATTAAGTGGCATATTTTTGAAGGCTACAACTATGATATCGAAAGCAGCCAATTAACTATCCTGCGCCATGAACTTGAGAAATATGGGCTTAAGTGTGTACGTCTGAAGAAAATCACTAAAGAGAAAGTGATGCGGCGCTTCGATATTGACGAAGGATCGGCAAAGACATTGATTTATAGTCTGATATATTCGCTTGGTGAAGTCAGGAAGCATAGAGAAAGCGAAGTATTCAACATCTTGTATAACGCTTATGGTTATGAAGTGGCGGTAGAGAAGGCGGATAGTTGGCGTGAGTTCATTAAGCCAATCCGAAAGAAGCTAAAACAGCTTGTCGAAGTCTACATTGGGCAAGGGGTTAACTGTCCGGGGCGGGGGCTGGCAATCCGCAATGCAGTTCGGCAAACATATCTGGTTAACCCCAAGAAAATTACCCAGGAAGATCGTCGCCGCATCCTCAGTCATATGTTACAGGGTATTGAAAGCCAAGCGACTTATCAAACCATTTTACGGAATCCGGGCGTATGTGGCTCGAGTGAGCATGATGGGCTGGTGTCTAGTGAGCCAGTGGTGTGGGAGCATCCCTATCTGAAGCTAAAGCTGAAGCACCAGAGCGTTCATGAGGTGCGTCCTGTAGCGGCTAAAAGGCGAGCTACGCCAATTACTCATTTTTGAGCGTATCAGTGCACTGGGTTGGCCGTTAGACAAAAGATTGTCAGCATTCATGGATTATGGTCTGAAACACACATGTACTTGGAATTGGAATGTGGTACGGCTCAACCCAGAGCTGTTTTTGTGCTGGTTCATGACGCTGTAGTGGCCCACAAGAAGCTATCTGCTAAGCTACTCAAGCATGACAACAGGCATTGTATATAATCTATTGATTAAGATTTACTAATGTGTTAGGTTGAATTATAATCGCTAAATTAATTTTTCAATTAAAATACGATATATAATGGCTTTTCGCCTAGTAAGGATGCAGCGATGCTTGATAAGTTAGAGTTAACTAAAAATGTACAATTTTATGTTTTGAAGATCGATGACTTACAACCCATTATTACTGATTTAATGATTGTTAATATATTGAATGCTTCAGATGATAACATCGAACCAGAAATGCCGTATATATTGAATACATTTAGAGTACAAACAAATTTAGTTGATAGAAATATTTCATATCGATATTCAATTAGGGTATTCCCAACGGTTAGACCTGTCTATTTCATTGAAAGAGAAGAAACTGAAGAAGGACTATTTGATCGTATACATGCATTTATTATCATTTTAGAGTTTGATAACCATATTGCCATAATTAAAAAAAGTTGTTCTAGCATATCTGAAAAACTTGAGGCTAATTTTGAGCTAATATCCAGCGCTATGATAGCTGAAACTTTTAATGATTCAGATGTTTCCTTCCAAAGAATATCCTTGAGAAATATGACCGTATCAGATAAAGCCATCAGAAATCGATCTTATGAAGCTCCTGATTTAAAAGGAACCTTCTCGACTCATGCAGCTGGACGTTCAATACCACTTTTTTTGAAATTCAGGCAAGGCTCTACGGTAAAAACCATTTCAGGTACTGGGCGTTTAGTTGAGTCCTCTCATCGAATTAGCTTTGAAAACGTCGTCCAATGGGCTTACAATCAACTTATACTTATCAAGGATGGTGGAGGGGAAAAAGATTTTCTAGATGCTTTTGCTAAGCAAAAAAGACTCCATGATGTGCTTGAACAAACTTCCCCAAATGCAATTTTAATCGAAAGCTCGTCGTTATATGATCAGCTTATCGAGGATGGGATTAGCATCAAATATACTAATAAAAAGGGAGTTGATGTCGAACTTAAAACAAAGGAATTGGAGAGACTTTTTAAGCACTTGGAACGTGTTTATACGATTGATGACAGAAACAATATAATAACTAAAATTGGAAGAGCCCTTATTAGAATTAATAATAAAACTTTGACTTTTGACTCCTCATTCTTGAGAGCCCTCAAAATAAGTTTGTCAGGCAGTGATATTACGTTACAAAGTTATATAATTAAAAATGGTTTTTATAGCATTACTTTTAATGATCCTCGCTATATGTACTTCATCGGTAATTGTTTTAAAGATGACTCTGGAATTTCAGAAATAAATAGCATATTAGAAATATTGACACCTATAGAAAATATGAATTCCGTGGTTAGTGAAAAAGGCAACTTCAGGAAAAATAGTGTAAAATTTTCAAAAAACTCAATGTTTGATTTAGTCGAAAAAACGCATAAGAGTGATGATTTTATTTTTTGCGATGACTTAGGGACTGAATGGGCAGATCATATAACTTTTAATAATGAAGAATCATGCATTAGTTTTATCCATTCTAAACATGGTTCACATAGTACTTCTGCTAGCAATTTTCATGATGTTGTCGGTCAGGCTGTAAAAAATTTAGGGTATATGAATTTTAGTAAAAGTGATTTTATTAAAAAGACTCAAAGTAAATTTGTAGAAAAATATAATTCATCGAAAGGAGCCACAAACATCAACAGGATCAGAAAAGGTGATTTAAATAAATTAGATGATTATTTAAACACCTTACTAAAAGACTTTAAGCTGCACAGAAAATGTATATTAAGCTGCTCTTTCATTTCTAAAAGTGAGGTTAAAGTTGAGTTCGAAAAAATATTAAAAGGTGAGCAGGTTAATGGGCATGTCACTCAGCTTTTGTGGATTTTATCTTCATTCTCACATGCGGTCAAAGAGGTCAGTGCAATACCAATTATTTACTGTATGGAGTGAGTATCATTGAAGAACCAGATGGTTTTTACCTTGCCATCATAATAGCTTTATCGTGTGTAGCTTGGCCTGGATTGCACGGGATTACCATCCGGTAAAAAGATGAGGTAGTGTTTTTCTTGCATGCTGAATTATAGCAATATTACTTCTTGAATAATGTATTATTACTGTTTTTCATTTTCAAAAATAAACTTAATCCAGTTTTCACAACATGAGATAAATATTAAAATATGACATCCATTTATTGTACAATACAATAAATTAAAAAATGGTTGAGAATATTTTAAAACATGAAGCCATAAGGAATATGTAACCTAATAAAAACCTCCAGGTCCTCTTGAAAATGAAAATTGTATTTTTTGTCCGCCTGAATTTTTTTATTTTCTCCAACCTAAATAAAAGAGAACTTTTTTCATTTTCTCTAAGTGAGGATAAGGTTATTCTGTTTTTTATTTTTGACTCATGTTTTGAAAATGAGCGTTTATTCGATATTTTGAGTAATTTCCCAGAAAAGAATATTATTGTTAAAATGAAAGCTGTTTTCTGAAAAAAATGATCCGGTATGCCCCAGCAGCCAATTGTTGTGAGGAGCAGCCACTCGGCAATTGAATCTTTCTGCAAATTCTTCCACCACTGATTCATGTCTCGGGCATAAAGCAATATTTCTTTTCTGATGCCCTTGTATTGACTTTCTTCCATTTCATATGCCTTTATTAAAATATTTATGTCTATTCAACAAGAATTTTTCGCAAAAGTACCATCGTAGATATGTCCCATGCAACAAGTTTTTATTGTCGCCAACGCTGTGGCCAGACCGTAACCGAACGGTGAACTCGTGTTGTGTGATTAAAATAATGTAATAAGCTGACGGGGTAATTAGCTGAAGCGGTTTTCGGCGTAAGGCAATAGTTCATTGATCCGGCTGTTGGGCCAGGTCGGCA
>NZ_JBKJYW010000497.1:0-9426 GCF_046715635.1 Serratia sp. (in: enterobacteria) | reverse complement strand
ACCCCGAACCGCATAGCCGGTTGATGGTGGTGCCGGAAACGTTTTGTGGCAGTCCGGCCAGCAGCGCCGCCATACGGGCCAGATTGCGGTTGTCTTCCCCTGCCTGATTGGCGCAGCCGAGGATCACGTCATCCACCCGCGACCAGTCCACGTTGGGGTGGCGCTCCAGCAGAGCACGCAGCGGCAGGGCGGCTAAATCGTCGGCCCGCACGTTTGCCAGCGCGCCGCTGTAACGGCCTATCGGCGTGCGGACGCCATCGCAAATAAAGGCCTGATTCATGGCTGCTCTCCTAAAATGCTGTGGCCCAACCGATGGGCGCGGCCACGGAACCAGGCGACGGTTTTCCCCAGTTGGTTAACAATTTCAACGTCGTACAGCCCGGTGGTTTTACCCTGATGGCGCACCTCTGCGCAGGCAGTGAGGCGATCACCTGCCCGCGCCGGGCGGATAAAATCGATGGTGCAACCAGAAGCGACTGCCGCCAGTCCCTGACTGTTGCAGGCATAAGCAAAAGCGGTATCTGCCAAGCTGAACAACTGGCCACCGTGACAAGTCTGGTGGCCGTTGAGCATCTGTGGTCCGACGGTCATGCTGACTTTGGCCATACCGGCATCCACGGCATCGATGTGCATATCCATTGCCTGTGCGCAGGTATCCTGGCTAAACATCTGTTCGGCGCAGCGCTGGGCCAGCGCGCGGGGAGTATTGGCATTCATCAGCATTCGGCTCCTGAATAATTGGCAGCATAGCGGCGCAGTAGCGGCATTGGGCGATAGCGGGGTTCCGCGTAATAACGTTGCAGGTTTTCCAGCGTGGTGAGAATTTGTTGCCAGCCGAGCTTGCTGCCCCAGGCCAGCGGCCCTTGTGGGTAGTTGACGCCAAACCGCATGGCATCGTCGGTATCGGCGGCATTGGCCACGCCTTTGTTCACCACGTCCAGGGCTTCATTAGCCAGCATGGCGACGGTGCGCATCACCAGCAGGCCCGGGTAATCTGGCAGGTGGATCACCTGTTTACCCAGCGATTGCAGCAGGCGGATGACCTTGGCCGTGTGCGGCACCGCGTTCTGCTCGGCGCTGCTGATGGCGATAACGGGGGCGTGCTGATAGTTGACGGACAGGTCGAACAGTACCACGGGCGTTCCGATTTCTTCGGCGACTTGGCTTGCTGTTTTACCATTTGTTAACATAAATGTAACTTCGTCGATCCGGGCAAACGGACTGGTCTGGCCAGGATGTTTGATCGCTGCCGCATTTCCCGTCAGCAACTGTGCAAACTCGCCGATGGCTGACCAGTCGCCGTGCAAGGTGACGGACTGAGGCAAATCAGCCCCTCCCGCCGAAGCAAAAGCGGCTGACGTCACGGCCTGTTCATCGGCATAACGGTAAAAACCCCGGCCACTCTTACGGCCCAAATGCCCGGCAGCCACCAGCTCCTGCTGCACCAGCGAAGGCGTAAAGCGGCTGTCCTGATAGAAGGCGTGATAGACCGACTCGGTGACGGCATAGTTGACGTCCTGTCCGATCAGATCGGTCAGTTGCAGCGGGCCCATGGCGAAACCGCCAGCATCACGCAGCACGGCGTCCAAGGTGGCCGGATCGGCAATCTGTTCTTCCAGAGCGCGCAGGGTTTCACCGTAGAAAGGCCGGGCTACGCGGTTGACGATAAAGCCTGGCGTAGAACGGCACACGACGCTGTGCTTACCCCAATGTTGAGCCAAGGTTTGCAGGTTGCTCAGTGTTGCCGGGCTGGTTTCCAGCCCACCGACGATCTCCACCAGTTTCATCAGCGGAGCCGGGTTGAAGAAGTGTAGGCCCGCCATGCGCTGCGGATGCTGAAGCGCACTGGCGATGGCAGTAATTGAAAGTGACGAGGTATTGCTGGCAAACAGCGTATCGGTAGAGCATATCGCCTCCAGATCGCGAAACAGGCTCTGTTTGATCGCCAGTTTTTCCGCCACCGCTTCGATCACCAGGTGGCAGTCGGCCAGATCGCTCAACGAACTGGTCAACTGGATATTACCCAGCAGGGTTTCGGTGCTGCGGGCATCGGCTTTACCTGCCTCGGCCCGCTTGCGCAGGCGTTGCCCGAGCTGTTCCAGCGCGTGGGAGGCGGCGGGCAGGGCGATATCGAACAGCTTGACCCGGTGTCCTGCCGCGGCGGCCACCTGGGCAATGCCGATCCCCATGGTTCCGGCACCAATTACTGCCACCGTAGCGGAGGGGGTTAAAGCATTTACCGCCATCTTCTCTCTCATGGCTGTTTCCCGTTCATGGCTGTATCCCGTTCATGGCTGTATCCCGTTCATGACTGTTTCCCGCTGAAGTTCGGTGGGCGCTTGGCGAAGAAGGCGCTGACGCCCTCGCGATAGTCGGCACTACGGCCACCCAGACGCTGTAAATCGCGCTCTAAATCGAGCTGCTGGTCGAGCGTATTGCTGGCCGAGCTGTACATGGCCTTTTTAATCAGCCCCAGGCCGTAGGTCGGTTGGGTAGCAAGCTGTTTGGCCATGCTTTGGGTGTGATCGGCCAGCTCGGCGGCGGCCACGACCTGCCAGATCATTCCCCACTCCAGCGCCTGCTGAGCGCTGATTTTATCCCCCAGCAGCGCCATCCCCATGGCTCGTGCATGCCCAGCCAGGCGTGGCAGATACCAACTGCCGCCGGAATCCGGCACCAGGCCCAGTTTGCAGAAGGATTGGATGAAGCTGGCGTTGTCGGCGGCCACCACGATATCGCAGGCCATTGCCAGTGCGGCACCCGCTCCGGCAGCAACGCCGTTGACCGCGCAGACAATCGGCTTGGGCAGCGCGCTCAGGCGGCGGATCAGCGGGTTGTAAAAACGCTCTACCGACAGCCCAAGATCCGGGGGGGCCTGATCCACACTGACGTTACGATCGTTCAGATCCTGTCCGGCGCAGAAGCCGCGCCCGGCACCGGTGATCAGCACGCAACGCACGCTGTCATCGCGTTCGGCCACGGTCAGCGCCTCGCTGAGCTGGTGATGCATTTCATCGTTAAAGCTGTTGAGCCGATCGGGGCGGTTCAGGGTAAGGGTCAACACCCCGGCTTCGATGTGGCTAAGAATTAATGCGTTTTCCATAAATCAGCGCCCTTGATAGTTCGGTGTACGTTTTTCGAAGAAGGCGGCAATGCCTTCCCGGCGATCTTCGGTGGCGGCCAGGGTGACAAACTGCTGGCGTTCCATTTGCAAGCCCTGGCTGAGGCCGCATTCCTGCGCTTGTTTTAGCGCCTGTTTAGCCGCGCGCAGAGCCAGCGGTGCCTGTTGGCTGATGCGTTGGGCCAGTTGTTGAGTTCGCTCCAGCGTTAATGCATCGACACAAACCTCACTCACCAGCCCGGCTTGCAGTGCGCAGCGGGCGTCGATGGCCTCACCGGTCAGCACCATTTGATAGGCGCGGGATTTACCCACGCTGCGGATCAGGCGTTGAGTGCCACCCGCACCGGGCATCAGGCCTAAAGTGATTTCCGGCAGGCCGAAGCGGGCGCTTTCGCCGCAGAGGGTAATGTCGCAGGCCAGAGCGAGCTCACAGCCAGCACCGAGCGCGTAACCGTTCACTGCCGCCAGCAAGGGTTTGCTGAACTGGGCCAAGCGCTGCCATAGCACCGGGCGGTGATCGAGCTGGGTGGCGGCGACATCCTGCTGCTGTAATTCGCGCAGATCGGCACCGGCCGCGAAGAACCGGGCGGCACCCGCGATCACCACGGCACCGACGTCGGCATCGCTATCGGCCTGTTCCAGTTGATAAACCAACTGCTCCAGGCAGGCGGTGCTTAACGCATTGCGGGCATCGGGGCGGTGCAGCGTCAGTGTGACTACGCGTTGTTGCTGTTCGCGCAGGATCCAAGGGGTTTCCATCGTCGGCTCCTAAACGTCAAAGTCCAGCACCACGCCTTCACCGCGTGGCCAGGACTGGCAGCTCAAAACATAGCCTGCTGCCAACTGATCCGGCTCCAGGCTGTAGTTGATCGCCATATCCACCTCACCGGCCTTCAATTTGCATTTGCAGGTGGCGCAGACGCCGCCTTTGCAGGCGTAAGGTAAATCGGCCCCCTGACGTAAGGCGGCATCCAGAATGCTGTCATCCTCGCTGCCGACGTCGATTTTGAGGCTGCGGCCGTCGAGCCGGATCTCTACCTGAGTCGCGTTGCGGCTACCTGCATTGGCAGGCCGGGCGACGATGCCACTGGTGTTGAAACGCTCGCTGTGAATACGTTCGGTAGGCATACCGGCCAGCTCCAGCACGGTATGCGCATCGTCCATCATTGCCTCTGGGCCGCAAATAAAGGCGTGGTCGAACTCGTTGAAGTCCACCAGCGTGTTACCCAGCGCGGTCAGATGGTCACGGTCGATGCGGCCACTGAGCAGCGGGCTGTCGAGATTTTCCTGGCTAAAGAGATACAGCGGTTGGAAGCGTTGTGGATAACGGTTTTTCAGATCCGAGAGGGCTTCTTTAAACATCACCGAGCGGCTGGTGCGGTTGCCGTAAATCAGCGTGAACTGGCTGTTGGGTTCCAATTGCAACGTCGCCTTGATGATCGACAGCATCGGTGTGATGCCGGAGCCAGCGGCGATCGCCAGATAGTTACCTTGGGTTTGTGCCTGCGGCTGGTAACCAAAACGGCCCTGCGGCAGCATCACTTCCAGCTCGTCACCTACCTGCAAGCTTTGGTTGATAAACGAAGAGAAGCGCCCCTGATGGATCGCCTTGATGCCGATTTGCAATACGCCGTCCTGCGGTGCGCTACAGATGGAATAGCAGCGGCGCAGCTCTTCACCGTTGACCCGCGCTTTGAGCGTCAGGTGCTGGCCGGGGGTGTAGCCGTAATGGGATTTCAGTTCGTCCGGGACGCGCAGCGTGATGGCTACGGCGTCCGGGGTTTCGCGCTCGATGGCCGCGACATTCAGGCGATGAAAGACCGTCATGGTTTTCAGTGCTCCTAAATACATTTGAAATAGTCGAACGGTTCCCGGCATTCGCAGCAGCGGTAAAGCGCTTTGCAGGCGGTGGAACCGAACTCGCTGATCTTTTCCGTGTGCTCGCTGCCGCAACGGGGGCACTGCACCGGGCCGTTGGCTAAAGGCTTCTCACAGGTTTGCCCCTGCGGTGGTGCCACGCCGTATTCACGCAGGCGCTGGCGGGCATCCGCATTCATCCAGTCGGTGGTCCAGGCCGGGCTGAGGCTGATGGTGATCTTCACCGGGCTGAAACCCGCCTCGTGCAGCGTCTGTTCAATGGCGTTGAGCAGGTACTCGGTCGCCGGGCAGCCGGAATAGGTTGGGGTAAAGGTGATGTGCCAGCCTGCACCGTCGCGCTCCACGTCACGTACCATGCCCAGATCGGTAATGGACAGTACCGGCAGTTCGGGATCGCTGATCTGCTGTAAGCAGTGCCAGATCTGCGGGATCTCGGCCGGTTGCAGTCGGGTGATATTCATCATTGCCTCTACCAATTGCAGTTTGGATAAGCGCGTGGCAGAAACTGCATCTCTGCCAGCATCGGGCCGAGGTGTTCTGTATGCCGCCCTTGCTTACCGCCGTGGCGAAATGCCTGCTCGGTGGGCAGCGCGAGCGTGGCCTGTTGCAGCGTATCGTTCACCATGGCCTGCCACGGTGCCTGCAATTGGCGCGGATCGACGGCAATACCCAGTTCGGCCAGCTGCAGCTCAAGCTCGTCGGCGTGGAACAGCTCGGCGGTGAAGCGCCACAGGTCGTTTAATGACTGCTGGATCTTCTGGTGGCTGACTTCACTGCCGTCGCCCAGGCGGATCATCCAGCCGTGGCTGAAGCGCAGGTGATAATCCGCTTCTTTCAGCGATTTGGCGGCGATGGCGGCCAGTTGGCTGTCTTTGCTGTGGCTTAGCTCGCGGTGCAGCAGTACGTGGTAGGTATCCAGCAGGAACTGGCGTACCAGCGTGTCGTTAAAGCCGCCGTTAGGCTGTTCCGCCAGCAGCAGGTTGTGGAATTCACGTTCGTCGCGGCCAAAGGCCAGGCTGTCTTCGCTGTGCTGCGGGCCGGAAAGCTCGGCGGCATAGGCAAGAAAATTGCGCGCCTGTCCCAGCAGATCGAGGCCAATATTGGCCAGTGCCAGGTCGATCTCCAGCTCAGGAGCATGGCCACACCAGGCGCACAGGCGCTGTGCCAGAATGAGCGGTGTATCGCCCAAGCGCAGGGCATAGCTGATTGTTGCTGCGTTACTCATCGTCATGGCCTGCCTCTACATGTTCTTGATGCCGTCGGGGATGGTGTAGAACGTGGGGTGACGGTAAATTTTGTCGTCGGAAGGATCGAAGAACGCCGCCCGATCCTCCTCCTGGGAGGCGATCAGGTGGCTCGATTGCACCACCCAGATCGAACAGCCCTCACTGCGGCGGGTGTAGGCATCGCGGGCATTTTCCAGCGCCATCCGATCGTCTGCGGCATGCAGGCTGCCCACGTGGCGATGGGCCAATCCCTGCTTGCTGCGGATAAACACTTCATACAATGGCCATTCGGCGTGAGTCATTTTTCTCTCCTAGATTACGCTGCATTTGCCGCGCGTTTGCTGGCATGTGCCATGGCACCATCCCGTACCCAACTGCCTTCGTCCCAGGCTTTACGCTTGGCTTGCAGGCGTTCGTGGTTACACTGTCCGCGCCCCTGGATCACTTCGTTCAGCTCTGCCCAGTCGATCTCGCCAAAGCGGTAATGCCCGCTGGCCTCATCCCATGGCAAATCGGCATCGGGGGCAGTCATACCCAGGGCTTCCAGTTGCGGTACGGTGTTATCGATAAACTTCTGCCGCAGCTCGTCATTGCTGTGGCGTTTGATCTTCCAGGCCATGCTCTGTGCACTGTGGGGGGAATCGCTATCACTAGGGCCAAACATCATCAGCGCTGGCCACCAGAAGCGGTTAATGGCGTCCTGTAACATGGCCTTTTGCGCTTCGCTGCCTTGGGCCATCACCATCACGGCTTCGTAACCCTGACGCTGGTGGAAGCTCTCTTCTTTACAGATTTTCACCATCGCTCTGGCATAGGGGCCGTAAGAGGCACGACACAGGGCGACCTGATTGACGATGGCAGCACCGTCGACCAGCCAGCCGATCACGCCAATGTCGGCCCAGTTCAGCGTTGGGTAGTTGAAGATAGAGGAGTATTTCATCTGACCGGCGAGCATCTTTTGGTAGATATCCTGGCGAGTGCAGCCGAGGGTTTCCGCCGCGCTGTACAGATAAAGGCCGTGCCCGGCTTCATCCTGGACTTTCGCCAGTAACACCGCTTTGCGCCGCAGGGAAGGGGCGCGGGTCAGCCAATTGGCTTCCGGCAACATGCCGACCACCTCGGAATGCGCGTGCTGGCCGATTTGCCGGATCAGATTGCGGCGATAGGCATCCGGCATCCAGTCTTTGGCTTCGATGGAAATATCTGCGGCGATCTTGTCGTCAAAGTGCTGCTGAAATTGTGGGTCAGTTGTCATGCTTGCCTCTTGGTGATTCATGTTTTTCACATTAAAACCAAAAATGTGAATCACTTTAACTAGCCGTAAAGCTACAACTTGATAACAATAAGATCAAATACAAAATGCGGGGATTTGCGATGTGACCCACAGCATTTATTGTTAATTTGTTGATTTACAATTAAATATAGGTGAAGTATTTATTTGCTATTTTGGCGTTAATTGGTGGTATTTATAGTTTTGTTTTCATTTTGTTAAATTTTAATCTGGCGCAAAGTGGAGGATATGTGATACATCATTAAGCTTGATAGTGACTATTTATGAATTCCGGAGGAGCAAATGCAGCAGTTAACCAGTTACCTTTCTGGCGCTTGGGTGTACGGCCACGGGCCATCCCGCGAGATCCAGCATGCCGTTACCGGCGAGCCTTTGTATCAGGTCTGCTCCGACGGGCTGCCGTTGGCTGCCAGCCTGAGTTATGCCCGCAAGCTGGGTGGCACGGCGCTGGCAAAGATGACGTTTCAGCAGCGCGCCCAGATGATGAAAGCGGTGGCTAAACACCTGCTGGCTAATAAAGAAGCGCTCTATCAGATCTCCTATCAAACCGGGGCCACACGCAATGACAGCTGGGTAGATATTGAAGGCGGTATCGCCACGCTGTTCTCCTATGCGGGATTGGCAGGGCGCGAATTGCCGGACGATACGCTGTGGCCGGAAGATGAGCTGATCCCTCTTTCCAAGCAGTCGCAGTTTGCCGCACGCCATGTACTGACCTCTCGCCCCGGCGTCGCGCTGCATATCAACGCCTTCAACTTCCCCTGTTGGGGAATGCTGGAGAAACTGGCACCTACCTGGCTGGCGGGCATGCCAGCCATCATCAAACCCGCCACCGCTTCGGCACAGCTTACCCAGGCGATGGTGAAGCTGATTATCGACAGCGGGTTGGTGCCGGAAGGCGCGTTGCAGCTAATCTGCGGTGGCGTGGGCGATATGTTCGATCACCTCGATTATCAGGATGCGGTCACCTTTACCGGCTCTGCGCAAACCGGGCAGAAGCTGCGTTCTCACCCACGCCTGCTGGAAAAATCCATCGCTTTCACCATGGAAGCCGACTCACTTAACTGCTGCGTGTTAGGGGAGGACGTGACGCCAGAGATGCCGGAGTTTGCGCTGTTTATCAAAGAGGTGAGCCGCGAAATGACCAGCAAGGCGGGGCAAAAGTGTACCGCTATTCGGCGTATTATTGTGCCGGCGGCCCGCATAGCCGAGGTACAACAAGCGCTGCTGCAGCGTCTGGCTGGCGTAAAAATTGGCGACCCGCAGCTGGAGCAGGTGCGGATGGGGGCGTTGGTCAATCAGGAACAGCGTGACGACGTGCAGCAAAAGGTGGAATTCCTGCTGCGCAATGGCTGTGAGCCACTCTGTGGCGCGACGCTGGATAAGTTGGAGGTGGTGGGTGATGGCGCGCAATCAGGTGCTTTTTATCCGATCACCCTGCTGTACTGTGCCGATCCGTTCCGCCACCAGGCCGTGCATGGCACCGAAGCGTTTGGCCCGGTGGCAACGCTGATGCCGTATCAGACGACCGAGCAGGCGATTGAGCTGGCGCTGTTGGGGCAAGGCAGTCTGGCCGGATCGTTGGTGACGGCTGATGCAGCGTTGGCTTCACAGTTTATTCGTGCAACCGCCTGCGCCCATGGCCGCATGTTGGTGCTGGATCGCCACGCGGCTACGGAATCGACCGGTCACGGTTCTCCGCTACCTTTGCTGGTGCATGGCGGGCCAGGGCGAGCCGGCGGCGGGGAAGAGCTTGGTGGGCTGCGGGCGGTAAAACATTACCTGCAGCGCACGGCGATCCAAGGCAGCCCGTCGATGCTGGCGGCCATCAGCCGTGAATGGGTACGGGGTGCCGACGTAGTGGAAGAGCAGGTACACCCGTTCCGCAAATACTTTGAGCAGTTGCAGAT
>NZ_JBKJYW010000496.1:0-4941 GCF_046715635.1 Serratia sp. (in: enterobacteria) | reverse complement strand
CCATAAGCTCTCCCGCGGGCTTGTTGTCCCAGAGGGGAATCGGGCTGTGGCGTCAGGTACTACTCGGTTAAAGTCTACCCACCTTTGGGGGGGTAATTAAAGTACCTTTAAACATACAAGGGGACTGAATGTGCCACAATTTTACTCCCACATCTGACCTTAACACGGGCGCGACAATGCAGCGCCCCTACGGCGTGCCACCTTAGCCATACTGCAAGTTGTTCTACCAACAGCACAACTGCATTGAATATCTCAACCTTTCGTTATTTGACATACTGTTTATCCAGACAGTGTTCTGCTGGGTTAATTAACTCATCAATAGAGTTTTCTAATAACTTACACCACAGGTGTATTACGAGGATTTAATATGAAAATGTTACCGTTAAATGTTCTCTATCGACTGTATAAAGCAGAGGTTGGCGATACCATTGATAATACCTATGTTCGTCTAACTGGCGGTTGGATGACCGATGATGATCGTAGTGTCGATAATAATGGGTTGCTCCAGAGAAGTACTATCTACCAGTTCGCATTTAAGGATTTATCCGATGGGCAATACTATAAAGCAAGTCAAGGTGCCAAAGCAGTGATCGTTCCCGATTCCAACGGTTACTCTGTGGTAAGGTATAAAGAGCCATTCAGTGATCCTTCGAATTACCCTCATACCGTGTATACTTGCCAATATTCAACAAATGCAGTGAGTGTGGCTGAATATACGGAAGCGTTGCAGCCTTAATATTATTGAAGGCCAATGGTGACGAACGTGTTTTTTAACCTATAACGTTTTAATCATGAGGCAATCAGGCCTATATTCAGTATTAATAAGATGCAGGATATAGGCCATTCACCGCGTTATTTTAGGACTACGTTTGGGCAACTGAAAATAGTGTCCGTCAAGATGATTTTTTGTACTGACTGGCATCAACAGGCCGCGAGTGCCGGGGACAGTGCTTGATGTGGTAGCGCAGGTAACTAATCCATTTATTATCAATGAATTAAATTCACTTCTCGTAAACATGCTACTCTGCTGCTGGAACTCGTACCACCGCAAGCATTATGCTGGGGAACAGACAGAAGGAGAGGATTAGCTAATGACGCTGTTTACGCTGTTACTGGTTTTGGCGTGGGAACGCCTGTTTAAACTGGGTGAGCACTGGCAGTTGGACCATCGTTTAGAAGTGGTGTTTCAGCGGCTGCATCGGTTTTCTTTGGCACAAACGTTGGCGATGACCCTGGTCTGGATGTTCGTCGTCTGGGGTATCCTGTGGTTGGTCCAGGGCCTGTTCTTCGGTGTTGTGGCGCTACTGTTGTGGATTGTGATTGGTCTGCTGTGCGTTGGGGCCGGGATCACACGTAAACATTATCGGGCCTATCTGCAGGCTGCACGCCAGGGCGATACCCACGCCAGCGATCAGATGGCGGAAGAGCTGGCGCTGATCCACGGTTTACCGGTGCAGTGCAGCGAAGAAGAACGCTTGCGTGAATTGCAAAACGCCCTGTTGTGGATTAACTATCGCTACTATCTGGCACCGCTGTTCTGGTTTGCGGTGTGCGGGCCATATGGGCCGCTCGCTCTGGCAGGCTATGCTTTTCTGCGCGCCTACCAAACCTGGCTGGCACGGCATCATTCACCGCTGCAACGCTCACAAACGGGGATCGACTTCCTGCTGCATGTGTTGGACTGGATCCCGGTTCGTCTGGCTGGGGTGGGGTATGCGCTGATTGGGCATGGTGAACGGGCGCTGCCCGCGTGGGTTGCATCGCTTGGGGATCGTCATACTCCGCAGTATCAGGTGCTGACGCGTTTGGCGCAGTTCTCTCTGGCCCGTGAGCCGCATATGGACCCGGTTCAGACGCCGCGCGCAGCGGTAACGTTAGCGCGTAAAGTGACCCTGATTGTGGTGGTGGTCGTGGCGATATTGACGATTTACGGTACCTTGCTCTGAAGGTAACAGCGGGCGCCGAGTGGCGCCCGCCGGAAGATTACAGCTTGGCGAAGCAGCGGCGCGCGGCATCGACGGTGCGCTGAATATCTTCGTCGCTGTGTGCGACAGACATAAAGCCAGCCTCGAACGCCGACGGGGCCAGATAAACCCCCTCATCCAACATCAGATGGAAGAAGCGCTTGAAGCGTTCGACATCGCAACCCATCACGTCCTGATAGCAGGTGACCGCTGGCGCATCGGTAAAGAACAGCCCGAACATGCCGCCTACATGGTTGACGACAAACGGGATATTCTCTGCCTTGGCCGCCGCCAACAGGCCTTCTGCCAGCTTGTTGGTCAGTTCGGTCAAGGTCTGGTGAATGCCAACCTGGGAAACCTCGGTCAGGCAGGCGAAACCGGCGGCCATGGCAATCGGGTTGCCAGACAGCGTACCAGCCTGATACACCGGCCCGGTAGGTGCCAGTGCGGCCATCACTTCACGGCGGCCACCGAAGGCTCCCACCGGCATACCACCACCGATAATTTTGCCCAGGCAGGTCAGGTCCGGCACCACATCGTAATAAGACTGAGCACCGGCCAGCGCGACGCGGAAACCGGTCATCACTTCGTCAATGATCAACAGTGCGCCATACTTGTCGCACAGAGTGCGCAGGCCCGGCAGGAAGTCCGGCTGCGGTGGAATGCAGTTCATGTTGCCCGCGACCGGCTCAACGATGATACAGGCGATCTCTGAAGGGTACTGCTCGAATGCGGTACGCACGGAGTCGAGATCGTTATAGGTACAGGTCAGCGTGTGCTTGGCGAAGTCTGCCGGCACGCCCGGTGAGTTCGGCTGGCCCAGCGTCAGTGCGCCGGAACCAGCTTTCACCAGCAGGCAGTCGGCGTGGCCGTGGTAGCAGCCTTCAAACTTGATGATCTTGTCGCGGTTGGTGTAACCCCGTGCCAGACGAATGGCGCTCATGGTGGCTTCGGTACCGGAGTTCACCATACGTACCATATCCATCGTTGGGACCAGGGTGGTCACCAACTCGGCCATTTTCACTTCCATCTCGGTAGGAGCGCCGAAGCTCAGGCCGCGCTGTGCCGCCTCGATCACCGCATTGCGGATCGCCGGATGGTTATGGCCCAGCACCATCGGGCCCCAGGAACCGACATAATCGATATAGGCTTTACCATCGGCATCAAACAGATAGGCACCGTCGGCACGTTCGATAAACAGCGGGGTACCGCCTACACCGGTGAATGCACGCACTGGGGAGTTGACTCCACCTGGGATCAGCTGTTGCGCCTGGGCGTACAGACTTTCGGACTTACTGTGTAAGCTCATAAACCGGCTCCTGGGTTTGCTTTTGAATGATTTGACCGCGCTATTCTAGTGGAGAGTACGCAGAGATGAAACGTCCATAGAACGATACCTATTTTGAGGGGGCGGTAGGACAACGGCTGAGCTAGAATAGCTTACATCGCTAGTAGTCTGATTTTTCACTTCAATAATGAATCCACTATGACTGAATTACAGCAACAGCCTCCTGCGGCCTCAGGCGTGCGCCTGACTCGCAATGATAGAATCCGTCAGTTTATTCGCCAGGATAAAACCCCGGTTGCCATCCTGATCATGGCGGCGGTGGTAGGGACGTTGGCGGGATTGTTGGGTGTCGCTTTTGATAAAGCGGTGGAGTGGGTGCAACAGCAGCGGCTGTCGGGCCTGGCCTCTGTCGCCAACTCCTGGATCCTGGTGTGGCCGCTGGCGTTTGTTTTCTCCGCCGTGCTGGCCGCTGGCGGATTTTATCTGGTTAAACGCTTTGCGCCAGAAGCGGGTGGTTCGGGGATCCCGGAGATCGAAGGGGCGCTGGAAGAGCTACGCCCGGTGCGCTGGTGGCGAGTGATCCCGGTGAAATTTATCGGCGGTATGGGGACACTCGGCGCTGGCATGGTGCTGGGGCGCGAAGGGCCGACGGTACAGATGGGGGCCAATGCCGGGCGAATGGTGCTGGATATTTTCCGTATGCGCAGTGCGGAAGCGCGCCACTCCATGCTGGCCACCGGTGCCGCAGCCGGTCTCTCCGCCGCGTTCAATGCCCCCTTGGCGGGGATCCTGTTTGTGATTGAAGAGATGCGCCCGCAGTTTCGTTACAACCTGATATCCATCAAGGCGGTGTTTATCGGCGTGATTATGTCGAGCATTGTCTTTCGCATCTTTAATGGTGAAAGTCCGCTGATCGAAGTGGGCAAACTCGCTTCGGCACCGCTCAATACGCTGTGGTTGTACCTGGTGCTGGGGACGGTGTTTGGCGCGGTGGGGGTGATGTTTAATGCGTTGGTGTTTCGTACGCAGGATATGTTTGCCCGTTTCCATGGTGGCAAGATGAGCAAGATCCTGCTGATTGGTGCCCTGCTGGGGGGCGTTTGTGGCGTGCTTGGGCTGATCGAGCCAGCCGCGGCGGGTGGCGGTTCGGCCTTGATCCCGATCGCGGCAGCGGGCAATTACAGCGTAGGCATGCTGCTGTTTATCTTTATCGCCCGCGTGGTTACTACGCTGCTCTGTTTCGGTTCAGGCGCTCCGGGCGGTATTTTTGCGCCGATGCTCGCTTTGGGGACGCTGCTAGGCACCGCTTTTGGCCTGTTCAGCGGTCACCTGTTCCCTGAATACGGCCTTGAGGCCGGCACCTTTGCGATTGCGGGCATGGGGGCGCTGTTTGCCGCTACCGTGCGTGCTCCGTTAACCGGTATTGTGCTGGTATTGGAAATGACGGATAACTATCAGCTGATTTTACCGATGATCATCACCTGTCTGGGCGCGACCCTGGTGGCACAGTTCATGGGCGGTAAGCCATTGTATTCCGCCATTTTAGCCCGCACTTTACAAAGGCAGCAGCAGGAATTGGCCGAGAAAACAGGTAAAGAAAATACAACAAATGCGGTGAATACTTGAACGCAACACTCAGGTATTAGATAATCAGCACCATTAATCAGGTTACCGTCGTCGTCGCCTGAT
>NZ_JBKJYW010000495.1:0-7086 GCF_046715635.1 Serratia sp. (in: enterobacteria) | reverse complement strand
ATAGCCACTGACCTGTGACTTCAGCTCTGTACCGAAATGTGGTACATTTTGTGTGTACTATGCAGTACTGGTGCAGCTTCATGTCCCGAAAAATGGGAGTACTTTGAGGGCGTTTTGGCTATAATAGAACAACCTCATCTCTAACTACTTGATTAGTAGTTAAAAGTACTCCCACAGTGGAAATGCACGCTTTCAGTACATTTCAGTTGTGCTCAATCTGCTTTTAAAGCAGATTGATGATTTCCTTAAGTTTTCCTAAATCACTGACTTGCTTACCGTATCGTGAATAGGTAATTCCTGTGTTGGATAAATGACCGAGTAGTGCACCTGCGTACTGTTCAGGAATTCCGGCATTTTTAAAGGTGGTGGCGGCGTAATGCCGTAATGAATGGAATTCCGGCACATCTAACGCCTTTCTGAACTGACTAAACCAACTGATAAAGTATTGTGAATGCCTTTTTTTATTGCGGGTTTCAGGGAAAAGCAATTCTTGTCCTTTTTTACTTTCAAAATAGTTCCAAAAGCCCGCATTTATTAATGAGTCGTGAATTGGAACGAATCTTCTGCTACTGGGTGTTTTTAGTTGTTGTGATGTGTGAGTATTATCTATCCGAAAACACCATAAACCGTCTATCTGCTGAATATCATCAAGATATAGTTGGCAAATTTCATTAGCCCGCAAGCCGCTATAACTACCGATCAATATTACCCAGCGTTTCCAAGCCGCTTCAGCAGTACAAACATCCCTTAGCTTTGCCACTTGGTCTATGGTGTAGGCATCCCGTTTTTCAGATACTGGAACATTATCTTTGATCGATAATCCTTGAAATGGATTTTTTATTTCAATCTCACTTCGTCTGTTCATCCAGAGGAAAAAACCACCAATTTTAGATACGTATTTGTTACGCGTTGGAATCGCTGACGTAAGTTGATCGATGAAGAGTGCTGCCTGCCGCTTACTGAATGGATCTTTAGTAAAAGCAAGATATCCCCGAATGTTACTTTCTATCGCTCCTAATTCTTGTACTCGAACTTGGCTTTGCTTAATTTTTAAGTACTGATCAAGTTCTTGCTCAATGTTGGGTGTTTTGCGGGATGGAGCTTTACTATGAGCCACCTTGGCTTCTAAACCCATCTCTTGCAGTGTTTGTAATGATTCAAGCAGGGTTAACACTTGCTTTGATGTATCCATCATGAGCGGTGTAAGATTTTCTTGATACTTGGCGATACGTTTTTTCGCTTCAGATTTCGAGCGTGTACGCAATGAACGCCGGATCTCTCTACGTTTACCAGATGGAAGAACATTTACTTTTCGGTAATACCAGATGCCATGTCGACTCAGCATAAGAGATGCCATTGAAAGTACTCCTTGGTGTCACAACTGAAATGTACTGAAAGCGTGCATTTCCACTGTGGGAGTACTTTTAACTACTAATCAAGTAGTTAGAGATGAGGTTGTTCTATTATAGCGGAGTCTTTTGTGATTTCCCGTCCTTTTCATCATTGCGCTGCTGCCTGGCCTATAACGGCAACTTTTCCAGATTAATCCCTCATTGATTGAAGTTTACTCCCCGGCTGCCGATAACCTCCCCAAATAATAACGGTCCAGCAGCTAGCTGACCCTGCCTTCTTGCCTCCTCTACATCTGAAGCCACTTTTTTCTAAAGCCGGGAAACACTCATGTTAAAGAAGATCACCGTTAAGGCCGGGCTGATTGCCCTGTTGAGCCTGATGACGTTGCTGTTGATTGTTGTCAGCATCATCGGGGTTAAGGCTATTAACGAAGGAACACGTTCGCTACAGACTCTGAACCAGATCCTGGGGGAAGAACTGGGTTCGTTGGCCAACAGCTCCAATCTGGCGCTACGGGCCAGGACGGCCGCCTCGCTGGCAGTACGACAGCGCGAGATTGGTCAGATTGAGGTTGCCGATGCATCGGTAGGGCGTATCTATGGCTATCTGGAACAATCGAGAAAGGAAATGGCGCGCTTTGTTGACGTGGGAACGGTGACCGAACGGGGCCGCCAGTTCTCTTTGCGGATGCAGACGAGCTATCGCGCCTATCTGGAACAAGGTATTGCGCCCATGGCAGCGGCGATAAAGGCGGGGAAGTTGGATGACTATTACGCCATTCAAGAAAATCATATCTCTAAGCTAAGCATTGCTTTTGAAGCCGATCTCAGTGAGTTCCGTGCATTTGCGATGGAGATTGGCCAGCAGCAGGCGCATGAGGCAGAAAGTAATGCCAGCACCAAGATTATCCTGATCGTTGCGGCTGGGCTGCTCAGTGTGTTACTGGCGGTGCTGGCCTGGTTTGCTATGCGTTTGATCTTGCTGCGCCCGTTAGATGAGTCGATCGTCCAATTGGAGTATATCGCCGCCGGGGATCTGACCCACGAAATTAGTGGTGAGGGTGATACCGAAATGGGGCGTCTGGTGCGTGCCATGCAGCGTATGCAGCAGTCGCTGGTGATGTCGGTCAGTAAAGTCCGCGATGCCAGCAGTCAGATCGATACCGGCTCCCGCGAGTTGGCTGCAGGTAACGTTCATCTGGCGCAGCGTACCGAGGAATCGGCCGCTTCACTGGAGCAAACCGCCGCCAGCATGGAACAGTTGACCTCTACGGTGAAAATGAATGCTGAAAACTGCGAACAGGCCAATCAGTTGGCACTGAGCGTCTCCGATATTGCCGAGCAGGGCAGTGACGTGGTCAGCCAGGTGATGAGCAAGATGCAGGCCATCACCGACAGCTCCCGACGGATTGCCGATATCATCAGCGTGATGGACGGCATCTCCTTCCAGACCAATATCCTGGCGCTCAACGCGGCGGTAGAGGCGGCACGTGCTGGTGAGCAAGGCCGTGGTTTTGCCGTGGTAGCCGGTGAAGTACGCAGCCTGGCCCAACGTAGTGCGCAATCGGCCAAAGAGATCAAAGGGCTGATCGAGGTTTCGCAGCACCGCGTGCGGGAAGGCGAACAGATGGCCGCCACTGCGGCGAAGACCATGAACGGTATTACGGGGGAAGTCGGGCGCGTCACGGCGCTGATGCGTGAAATCTCGGCGGCCACCCGCGAACAAAGCAGTGGTATCGAGCAGGTTAACCTGGCGGTGGTTCAGATGGATCAGGTGGCACAACAGAATGCGGCGTTGGTGGAAGAGTCTGCGGCGGCAACGCGCTCTTTGGAAGAGCAGGCACAGCTATTGGCACAGAGTATGGCTGTGTTCAAACTGTGAGGTGAAGGGGCGGCATGCCGCCCCTTTTATATCTCGTTACTGGTCCGGGAAATCAGCAATAAAGCGTTCGGCGTCTTCTACCATCGATTTGGTTCCGACGAAGAATGGCGCGCGCTGGTGCAGTTGTTCCGGCACGATATCCAGAATGCGGTTTTTGCCATCGCTGGCTTTACCCCCGGCCTGTTCAGCCAGGAACGCCATCGGGTTGCACTCATACAGCAGACGCAGCTTACCCTGTGGGTGGCTGGCGGTGCTTGGATAGATATAGATGCCACCTTTGAGCAGGTTACGGTGGAAGTCGGCAACCAGTGAACCGATATAGCGTGAGGTATAAGGGCGTTGGGTGGCTTCGTCCTGCTCTTGGCAGTATTTGATGTATTTCTTCACCCCGAGCGGGAACTTGATGTAGTTACCTTCGTTGATGGAATACATATTGGCTTTTTCCGGGAAGCGCACTTTCTCGTGGGAGAGGCAGAACACCCCCAGAGACGGATCGTAGGTAAAGCCATGCACGCCATAACCGGTGGTATAGACCAGCATGGTGGAAGAGCCATAAACCACATAACCGGCCGCTACCTGGGCATGGCCAGGCTGTAGGAAATCTTCTTCGGTGACTGGCGTACCAATCGGAGTGATGCGGCGATAGATAGAGAAGATGGTCCCGACCGAGACGTTCACATCAATGTTGGACGAACCGTCCAACGGATCCATCAACACCACATACTTGCCGTTCTCAGCTCGCTCGCCGTCGAAAATCACGATCTCGTCTTCTTCTTCCGAAGCGATGCCCGCAACTTCACCACGAGCCTTCAACGCTGCTTTCAGTTTTTCGTTCGCGAACAGGTCCAGTTTCATCTGAACTTCGCCCTGAACGTTGGAAATGCCGTTAGTCCCCAAGATATCAACTAAGCCCGCCTTGTTGATATCACGGTGAATGATTTTGGCACCCAGCTTGATGGCAGAAAGTAATGAGGTCAGCTCACCGGTGGCGTGAGAGAAGTCGTGTTGTTTCTCGACGATAAATTCGCCTAACGTTTTCATGACACAATCCCTGAATCTACGGATGGATAGCGGCTTGTTTACATACCGCCAACGTTTTCGTCTGCAGTGTAGCCCAAAGCAACTTGCGATTCATAGGCAAATCCATTTCTTCTGAACGATTCTGAGCGCTAGAATAGGCAGTAAATCGATGCACTAAAATGAGAAACCTAATGCGCATACATATTCTTGGGATCTGCGGCACCTTTATGGGTGGGCTGGCCATGTTGGCTCGTTCACTGGGGCACGAGGTGACCGGTTCAGATGCCAACGTCTATCCTCCGATGAGCACCTTATTGGAAAAGCAGGGGATCGATCTGATCCAGGGTTACGATCCTGCCCAGTTGGATCCTGCTCCGGATCTGGTGATTATCGGCAATGCCATGAGCCGTGGTAACCCTTGCGTAGAAGCGGTGCTGGAGCAGAGCATTCCTTACATGTCTGGCCCTCAGTGGCTGCATGATTATGTCCTGCGCGATCGCTGGGTGCTGGCGGTAGCGGGAACACACGGTAAAACCACCACCGCCGGGATGGCGACCTGGATCCTGGAAGCCTGCGGCTATCAGCCGGGCTTTGTGATCGGCGGCGTACCGGGCAATTTTGATGTCTCGGCCCGTCTTGGCGGCAGCCCGTTCTTTGTCATCGAAGCCGATGAGTATGACTGTGCCTTCTTCGACAAACGCTCCAAGTTTGTTCATTACTGCCCGCGCACGTTGATCATGAACAACCTCGAGTTTGATCATGCCGATATCTTTGACGATCTGAAGGCGATCCAGAAACAGTTCCACCACCTGGTGCGTCTGGTGCCGGGCCAAGGCAAGATTATCCTGCCGGAAAACGATACCCATCTGAAACAGGTGATGGCGATGGGATGCTGGAGCGAACAGGAATGGGTCGGGGAAGGAGGCGCGTGGCGTGCACACAAACTGACGACGGATGCCAGCCATTACGAAGTGTTCCTCAACGGCGAGAAGGTGGGCGAGGTAAACTGGGCGCTGGTGGGTGAACACAATATGCATAACGGCCTGATGGCGATTGCCGCTACCCGCCATGTTGGCGTACAGCCAGCCGATGCCTGCCGTGCGCTGGGTGACTTTATCAATGCCCGCCGCCGTCTGGAATTGCGCGGTGAAGCCAACGGTGTCACGGTGTATGACGACTTTGCCCATCATCCGACCGCCATTCTGGCTACCTTGGCGGCGCTGCGTGGCAAAGTGGGCGGCACAGCGCGCATTCTGGCCGTATTGGAGCCGCGCTCAAACACCATGAAAATGGGGATCAGCAAAAACGATCTGGCCCCGTCACTGGGTCGTGCCGATGAAGTGTTCCTGTTCCAGCCTCACCACATCCCATGGCAAGTTGCGGAAGTTGCAGAAGCTTGCGTCCAGCCGGCGCACTGGAGTGCCGATCTGGATACGCTGGTGGAGATGATCGTGAAAACCGCGCAGCCGGGTGACCATATTCTGGTGATGAGCAACGGCGGGTTTGGCGGCATTCATGACAAACTGCTGGCGGGGTTGGCTAACAAGGCTGAACCGAAAGAAACCTACTAACGTTGAGCTAAACAGGCGTCGCATGCGGCGCTTGTTCCAATACCAAGGCCGCTGATGCGGCCTTTTTTACAGCCAGAAAAAAGCCCTCGCGTGCGAGGGCAATGGGGTTCGTCGGATAGGACGACGATAATTTCCAAGATACTAGCGTTTACCTGAGAACTCGGCAGTGGCAGTGACGAGGGTAGTCAGTTCAGTAAACGCGGCCTCGGTTTTTTACTTGTAGATTTCAGCCGTTGCGTGCCAGTTGCCATTTTCATAGGCTTCGATCACACGGTAGGCTTTGGCCCCTTGCTGGTCCGCTTTATCAGACAGCGCCTGACGGATATCAGAAGGTGCGCCACCCACGCCGCTAGCGGTAATGGTGCCGACAGACTGCAGATTGCTGGCTTGGGCATCAGTGACCAGGTTAGCCGCAGAAGCACCGAAAGAAACGGCAGACAGCAGGCTAAGTGCAACGAGAGTAGTTTTCATGTTCATGATACTTGGATCCTTAATCGTTCAGAGATAACGGCCTGGAAGGGCTTTACAGCGTTTTTTATACTTGAAGGCGGTTATCTACTTGGTTTTTTACCAGAGAATGGTCGTGCAATGCTCACATAACATCTTGTACTTACTTGTAAATCTCGGCGGTAGCGTGGTAGTTGCCTTCGCTACGAGCTTCGATCACACGGTAAGCGGTCGCGCCTTGGGCATCGGCTTTGGCAGACAGCGCCTGACGGATATCAGAAGGTGCTGCACCGACGCCGCTTACGGTGATGGTACCGGCAGACTGCAGTTTTTCAGCCTGTGCGGCATCAATGGATTGTGCTGCGAATGCACCAAAAGACAGCATGGACAGCAGGCTAATTGTCGCTACGGTAGTTTTAATTTTCATGATTTATCCTCTTCGAATTCTTTTATCAGTTCCAATGAACTGTGATTTACGTCACGAAAATGAGTATACATCTAGTAACGGCAAAAATTAATAGCTGACTAACAGTTTCTAGTGAAACTTTATTGGGGTGGGCGTTACTTTTAATAACCTAATGGAATAAAAAGTGGCGATAAAATGCACTTTTAATGTTAAATTTTTGTAATTTCAATGAGCTAAGTGCTTTTGACTAAAAGTGCGGAAACTTCCAGTCACTCTCACTGGCCACACAAAAATGTCATTGAAATGTGCTGTAGGTCGGCTTATTGGCAGTTTTAAACGTGGTAGGCAGCGCAGAAGAAGTAAATGAAGGGTTAATAAAGGATGCACAGCCCGCGACGGAGAGCGCAG
>NZ_JBKJYW010000494.1:0-6643 GCF_046715635.1 Serratia sp. (in: enterobacteria) | reverse complement strand
CCACATAGTAATCCCCTTCTGTGTTGCCTGCGATTTCATTAGGTTAGCGTCTTTCCTGCTGCGAAAACACGATGTGGCGCACAGCTGCGCCATCTATTGACGAAAATATCATCGTCGCGTGTCTGGTCAAAGTATATACGCTATTGATTAATTTAAGTACGTCTCAGCTTGCAACTTGGCAAAAGCTCGACGATGTTTAGACGTTACTTTCAAACCAATCAATTTTCACGGGAGTGGGCAATGGAGCCGAGTCAGCAGTGCCCCGGGGCTGTATCAACAGGTAGGCTATCAGCCGGTCAATAAGCAGGACTTTGTCTGGCAGATCGCACGGCCCGATATTTATCAGCAGAAATAAATGGGCGCCGCATGCGGCGCCTACGGGTTGGTTTTAACTACGGTGATTTCGTGACGTTGCACGGGTTTGAAGTGGCTATAGAGCAGGGCGATGACAAACAACAGCGCCTGCACGATCACGATGCACGGCCCGGTTGCGCCGTCGATATGAAAGCTGATCAGAGTGCCCAGCACGCAGGAAAAAACCGAAGCGACGGTGGCGACGATCAGCATCCGGTTGAAGCTGCGACACAGGGTAAATGCAATGATGCCCGGTGCGATCAGCATCGCAATCACCAGGATAACCCCTACCGCCTGTAGCGAGGCCACAATGGTTAATGCCAGCAGGCACAGTAATCCGTAGTGCAGTAACTTCACCGGCAGGCCGATGACGCGCGCATGGTTGGGATCAAAACAATAGAGCATAAAGTCCTGGCGCTTGAGCAGCACGATCGCCAGCGTGATCCCGGCGATCCACAAGGTTTGCCGTAACTCTCCGTCGGTGATCCCCAGCATATTGCCAAACAGGATATGGCTGAGGTGTTGATCGGTATCAATGCGGGCAAACAGCACTAACCCAAAGGCAAACATGCCAGAGAATACGATCCCCATCACCGTGTCTTCCTTTACCCGGCTGTGCTCTTTCAGATAACCCGTCGCGACCGCGCAGAAAATGCCGGAAAGAAATGCGCCAATCGCCAGCGGAATGCTGAACACAAAGGCTAACACAATGCCGGGTAGCACGGCGTGAGAGATGGCATCACCCATCAGTGACCAGCCTTTCAACACCAGATAACAAGACAACACGGCACAAACTACGCCGGTGACGATAGCCGCGATGATGGCGCGCTGCATAAAGGGGTAGGCGAACGGCTCTGAAAACCATTGCAACAGGAGTTCCATCAGTTGCCCTCCGGAGAGTTGGCACGGGTGACGCGGCGTTTTGAGGCTAACAGCCCGTGCTTGGGTGCAAACAGGAAGGCCGCCAGGAACACCAGCGTCTGCAGCGTGACGATCACGCCGCCGGTAGCCCCGTCGACGAAGAAGCTGAGGTAAGCGCCCAGGCCGCTGGTCAAGGCACCGATCGCGATGGCGATAATCACCAACCGGCCAAAACGATCGGTCAGCAGATAGGCGGTGGCACCGGGGGTAATCACCATGGCGATCACCAGAATGGCGCCGACGGTTTGCAGCGCTGCCACGGTACAGGCGCTAAGCAGGGTAAAGAACAGGATTTTCAGTTTTAATGGCGAAAGCCCGATCGATACCGCGTGGTTTTCGTCGAAAAATACCGCCAGCAGGTCTTTCCACACCAGGCATAAGATCAGCAACGAAACGCCGATAATAATTTCCACCTGCAACACGTCTTCGTCTGCGATGCCGAGAATGTTGCCGAAGATGATTGACTGCACGTTCACCGAGGTAGGATTGAGCGAAATGATCAACAGGCCGACGGCGAAAAAGGTGGAGAAAATAAAGCCGATAATCGCATCTTCCCGCAGCCGGGTAACGTGGCGTACCAGCGTCATCGCCAGTGCGGCCAGCATGCCGGTGAAAAACGCACCGGCCGCATAGGGCAGGCCGAGGGCATAGGCACCGGCTACACCTGGCACCACGGAGTGGGAAAGCGCATCCCCCATCAACGACCAGCCTTTCAGCATCAGATAGGCCGACAGAAAAGCACAGGCTGCGCCGACGATGGCGCTGACCCACATCGCCTTGACCATGTAGTTGTAATTGAACGGTTGCAGCAGGATCTCGAGCATCAGGGGTTATTCTCCTTTTGCTGGCTTTGCGCCGGAGGATCGCTCTTGGTATGGCCATAAAACACCGCAGGGCGCTCGTCATCGGTTATTACTGTCACTGTGCGGGGATCGTTGTCATCGTGCAGATCGGGCCCGGAGAGGTTGATATGGCGCAATACACCTCCGAACGCCAGTTCCAGATTGCTTTGCGTGAACGTGGTTTCGAGCGGCCCGGCGGCCAGCACGGTACGGTTAATCAGGATCACCCGATCGCAAAATTCCGGTACGCTGCCCAGGTTGTGGGTCGACACCAGGATCAGGTGACCCTCATCGCGCAGCGAACGTAACAGCTCGATAATGGCGTTCTCGGTTTTGACATCTACACCGGTAAAAGGCTCATCAAGCAGCAGCACCGTTCCCTGCTGAGCCAGGGCACGGGCCAGGAATACGCGTTTTTTCTGCCCGCCGGAAAGTTCGCCGATCTGCCGGCTACGTAACTCGCTCAGGCCAACGCGCTCCAGCGCCTTATCGACCCACAGTCGGTCTTCCTTGGTAGGAATGCGCAGGAAGTTCATTTTGCCGTAACGGCCCATCATCACCACGTCTTCCACCAGCACCGGGAAGTTCCAGTCAACCTCTTCGGTCTGCGGCACATAGGCGATAATATTTTTCTTCAGCGCGGCGACAACCGGCTGCCCGCTCAGCAGCACCTGGCCGGATGTTGGTTTTACCAGGCCCATAATGCTTTTGAACAGGGTTGATTTGCCACTGCCGTTAACCCCCACCAGCGCACAGATCGAACCACCGCTAAGGGTAAAGCTGGCGTTATGGATCGCCGTATGGCCGTTGTTATAGGTGACCGATACGTCATCCACGCTGAGTTCGGGGCGGATAAAGGTCTCTGCGCTCATTGATTAAATCCTTTGGCGATAGTTTGCACGGTGACATTGAGCAGGTCGATATAGGTAGGTACTGGCCCGTCGGCCGTAGACAGGGAATCGACGTACAACACGCCACCGTATTGCGCGCCGGTTTCTTTGGCCACCTGCTTGGCTGGCTTATCTGAAATGGTGCTTTCGCTGAACACCACCGGAATGTGGTTGGCCCGCACGGTATCAATCACCCGGCGCACCTGCTGCGGTGAACCCTGTTCGTCGGCATTGATTGGCCACAGATAGACTTCTTGCAACTGATAATCTTTGGCCAGATAGCTAAAGGCACCTTCGCTGGTCACCAGCCAGCGCTGGGCTGACGGGATGCGTGATAAACGTTCACGTAGTGGGGCATCCAGCGCCGCGATTTTTTCAGCGTAGGCTTTGGCATTTCGGTTATAGGTTTCTGCGTTGTCGGGATCGTGCTGTACTAACGCTTTGCGGATGTTCTCGACGTAGATCAGCGCATTGCTTGGCGACATCCAGGCATGGGGGTTTGGATTACCGTTATACGGGCCTTCGTGGATCGGCATCGGGGTGATCCCATCGGTTACCACGGCGGCGGGAACCTGTTTGATATTTTCAAAGAAGCGTTGAAACCAGCGCTCCAGGTTCATCCCGTTCCATAAAATCAGGTCGGCGTGCTGTGCCTTGACGATATCGCGCGGCGTGGGCTGATAGTCGTGGATTTCCGCTCCGGGCTTGGTGATGGACTCCACCACGGCGGCGTCGCCTGCCACGTTCTGGGCGATATCCTGGATAATGGTGAAGGTGGTCACCACGCGCAGCTTATCCTTCGCCAAAGCCGGTTGGCTAACGGCAACAATGCTGAGGCATACCCAGAGCAGGGCAAGGGAGCGAAAGCGGGACAAGCTGCAACGACGGTAAGTCAATACGTTGTCTTTCATGGGCATGGATGACGTCTCCTTATTCAAATGAAAATGATTATCAATATCAGTTGAGCGGAAGTCAAGCATCACCAAGCTGTGCCGAAGGGTTATTGTGTTGTTAATGAAATAATACCGCCGAGTGAGTTATAACATTTTATGTATCGGGATGTAACCGCTGCAAGTAATCACTGCATGTGACTATCTCCACCTCGGGTTTCTCCCCCAGTGCCACCTCGCCCAACCCTTGCGCCAACTGTTTTACATCTTCTTGATTTAATGGCGTTGTTAGTGAAAAGCTGTTGATCCCCAGATCATGGGGAACGCCCTTGCTGTCGTTGAGCGTGGTGGAAAAACCGGCCAGCGTCATTTGTCCGGTTAATTTAGCTAAATCGGTTAAGCTATGTCCCTGATAGGTGAAAGACACCACAAAACCTATGGACGAAGATTGACTCATAAATCACCTCTTGGTATATGAATAGCCTGAGAATAGACCAAAAAAGTTATGCAGGTATCCTTACCGGTTGTATATGCTACGCAACTCATTGAAAGGAGTGAGGGATTCTGTGAAAACAAAAATAGGTTGCCTGATGGCAATCGTATTATTAGCCGGTTGTGCGAAAGATCCGCAAACAACGGGCAACCAGGCAGGCAGTGGCACATCGGGCGGTTGGCTAAAAACCCCACCGCAAACACCAAGCAACCGTACCGGGACACCGGTCGCTTATAACGATTATATCCGTCAGGCCGCCAGCAACTATGGCGTCGACGAAACGCTGATTAAGGCGATCATTCAGGTGGAGTCCGGGTTTAACCCGAACGTGGTCAGCACCTCGAATGCCGTGGGGCTCATGCAGCTGAAAGCCTCAACCGCAGGACGCGATGCTTACCGTTTGAAGGGAAAGAACGGGCAGCCAAGTTCACGTGAGTTGAAGGATCCGGCGGTTAATATTGATCTGGGAACAGCCTATATCAATATTCTTCAAAGCCAGCAGCTAGCCGGGATCACTAATCCACAAACGTTACGCTATGCCACCATCGTTTCCTATGTGAACGGGGCAGGCGCAATGTTGCGGACCTTCTCATCGGATAAACGTGTGGCGGTAAACCGCATTAATCAGATGAGCCCGGACGAGTTTTATCAGCATATCCAGAAGAAACACCCGGCACCGCAAGCACCGCGTTACTTGTGGAAGGTTACCACCGCTTATCAAGCGATGGCTGACTAGCCTCAGATTGCCTACAGCCGGCCCCAATAAAGGGCCGGTTTTGCTATTTCTTGCCGGTAAAAATGTGCTCCGCATCCCATTTCCGCTGTTCTCCCGCCTTTTGAACTAAAAAACCGCACAAATTGTTAATTTTACATTAACAAGGAAAACTTTACGTTCAATCAGAGAGTTACCGGTAACATTGCTGCCAAAGTTCACTTTATGACCTTCAAAAAATAAACAATTACGTAACAATATATGTTTAAACTCCGTATAGACCGCAAGGTTGGGGTTAAATAGTTGTGATTATTTTTGGAAGGAATGTGCAATGTCGAATGATAAAACCAACAATTCCCGGCGTGATTTCTTGCTGAAATCGATGACGCTGATCCCCGCGGCCGTTATCGGTGGCAGCGGTGTGAGTGCCCTGACGGCGCCCACACCCGTGCTTGCCGCTAGCGATGCTCCCAAGCAGTCTGATTATCAACCGACCTTCTTTACCCCCGAAGAGTGGGCCTTTGTGCAGGCGGCAGTCGCGCGTTTGATCCCTGCAGACGATCGCGGCCCGGGCGCTTTGGAGGCTGGCGTGCCGGAGTTTATCGATCGTCAGATGAATACGCCTTATGCCACCGGTTCAATCTGGTATATGCAGGGGCCATTCAATCCCGATGTCGCTCCGGAAATGGGTTATCAACTGCCGTTGGTGCCCAAACAGATTTATAACCTGGGTATCAGTGAGGCTGATGTCTACAGCAAGAAAACGGCAGGTAAGGTCTTCGCCGAGCTGGATGGTGCACAACAGGATGCGCTGTTGCATAAGTTTGAATCCGGTGAGGCCGAGTTTGCGCAACTGCCTGCCAAGCTGTTCTTCTCTTATCTGTTGCAAAACACCCGTGAAGGCTTTTTCAGCGATCCGATCCATGGCGGTAACAAAGAGATGGTGGGATGGAAGCTGATTAATTTTCCGGGCGCGCGCGCCGACTTTATGGACTGGGTTGAGCGAGGGGAACGTTATCCCTTCCCACCGGTATCGATTCGTGGGGAGAGAGGGTAATTATGGCAACGGTAATGAAGAAGCAGGATGTGGTGATCGTCGGTTTTGGTTGGGTTGGTGCCATTATGGCCAAGGAGTTGACCGAGGCCGGGCTGAACGTGGTGGCGCTTGAGCGTGGCCCGATGCGCGATACCTACCCAGACGGCTCCTACCCGCAGGTGATCGATGAACTGACCTATAATATCCGCCGCAAGCTGTTCCAAGACCTTTCCAAAAGTACGGTGACCATCCGTCACAACACCAGCCAGACCGCAGTACCTTATCGCCAGTTGGCGGCTTTCCTGCCGGGCACCGGCGTGGGCGGAGCTGGCCTGCACTGGTCTGGCGTGCATTTCCGTATCGATCCTATCGAGCTGCGTATGCGCAGCCATTATGAAGAGCGCTACGGCAAAAGCTTTATTCCAAAAGACATGACGATCCAGGATTTTGGGGTGAGCTACGACGAGCTGGAGCCGTTCTTCGATAAGGCCGAGAAGGTATTCGG
>NZ_JBKJYW010000493.1:0-9526 GCF_046715635.1 Serratia sp. (in: enterobacteria) | reverse complement strand
GAGGCGGAACGGGCACTTCAGGCGGGACGGGTAACACATCGCTGAACTATCGAGGGGCTTCTGGCAACGCCAACGTGGGTTACAGCCGCAGCAGCGGTACCAGCCAACTGTATTACGGGCTGAGCGGCGGTGTGCTGGCCCATGAAAATGGCATCACCCTGAGTCAACCACTGAATGACACGCTGATCCTGGTCAAAGCGCCGGGGGCGGGTAACGTATCGGTGGAAAACCAGAGCGGGATACGTACCGACTGGCGGGGATATGCCGTACTGCCGTTTGCCATGGATTATCGTGAAAACCGCGTGGCGCTGAACCCCAATACGCTGGCAAACAACGTCGAGCTGGATGAGGCGGTGGTCAGCGTGGTGCCGAACCACGGCGCGGTGGTGTTGGCCGATTTTAAAACCCATGTCGGGCTGAAGGTACTGATGACGCTGACCTATAACGGACAACCGTTGCCATTTGGGACGGTGGTGTCTTTCGATAATGGCCGTTCTGGCAGCATTGTCGCCGACGGTGGGCAGGTGTATCTGACCGGGTTGCCGCCAAGGGGGGAAGTGAAAGCCAAATGGGGTGAGGGGGCAGGTGAGCAATGCGTGGCAAGTTACCAACTGCCGCCGGAAAGTCAGCAGCGGGCACTTAGCTATCTAACGGCACTATGCCGAACTATGCCGATGACACCGGGCGGGAGAGGCGAGCAATGAGAATACAACTTTATACCCTGTGTCTGCTGGCGCTGTTTAGCGCCAGGGTAACGCAGGCTGCTGACAGCACCATCTCCATTAATGGTTATGTTAAGGACAATGCCTGCTCCATAGCACCAGGTTCGCAAAGTTTTGTCGTGGATCTGATGAGTAATGCGGCCAAGCAGCTGCATCGGGTAGGGGCGACGACGCCGATGGTGCCGTTCAGCATCGTGCTCGATAAATGCGGCGGTTCGGCGATCGCGGTGAAAACGGGTTTCACCGGCGGGGCAGACAGCGACAACCTGACTTTGCTGAAAATAGACGGTGGGGCCGGTGCGGCAGCCGGTATGGGCATACAGATCCTCGATAACAACGGCAATGCCATTGCTCTCAATGAGATCTCGAGTGGGCTGAACTGGTCAAACCTAACCGCCGGGCAGTCCAATACGCTGTATTTCTATGCGCGTCTGATGGCGACTCGTGCACCGGTGACTGCCGGGCAGGTTAGAGCGACGGCAAACTTCACCCTGGAATTTCAGTAACCGGAGAAAAGGGCTATGAACATGAGCAAGCTGGTTCCGATCGCGGGGTGGTTACTGATGATGGTACTCCCCTTGGCGCATGCGGCAGATGTCAACATCACCATCAATGGCAAGGTGGTGGCAAAACCCTGCACGGTATCTACCGTGTCCACCACGGTAGAGCTGGGCGATTTGTATACCTTCAACCTGCTGTCGGCAGGTGCGACTTCGCCATGGCATTCGGTGACGCTAAGTCTCACCAACTGCCCGGTGGGAACCTCAAAGGTGACCGCGACCTTTTCCGGCACGGCCGATAGTACCCGAAGCTATTACGCCAATCAGGGGGCGGCCCGCAATATTGCGTTGCAACTGGCCGATAGCAATGGGGTGAATCTGCCCAACGGCAGTACCAAAGTTGTGGCGGTGAATGACGCCTCGCTGGCCGCCAGCCTGGTTTTGCAGGTGCGGGCTATCACGCCCGGCGGCAATGCGACACAGGGTTCGATTCAATCCCTGATCAACGTGACTTACACCTATTCCTGATGATGAAGAACATATGAAAGACTTAATCCGCGTATTTCTGAAATATCTGGGTGCAGCTGCGCTCTTGATTGGCTATTCATCCAGTGCCCATGCATTTGCTTGCCGAACGGCGGCCGGGGCGACCATCCCTATCGGCGGCGGCTCTGCCAACGTGTTTGTGGATTTGACTCCGCAGATCGGGGTGGGCCAAAACCTGATCGTTGATTTGTCCCGTCAGATCTCCTGCCGTAATGACTTTCCAGAGAACAGAATAGACTACGTTTCTCTGCAAAGAGGCTCAGCCTATGGTGGCGTACTGGCAAGTTTCAACGGTAGTTTTGTGTATGACGGTACCTCTTACCCATTCCCGACGACCTCTGAAACCAAGTCCGTTACCTATAGAACCACCACGATGACGCCATGGCCCGCCGTGCTTTATCTCACGCCTATCAGCACCGCAGGTGGAGTGGCGATAACCAGTGGTTCTTTGATTGCGGTGTTAAATATGCACCAAACCAATAACGTAGGGGAATCGCATTCGTATATTTGGAATATCTATGCCAGCAATAGCGTGGTGATCCCTACCGGTGGCTGTGATGTCTCTTCCCGTGACGTTACCGTGAATCTGCCAGAATATCCGGGAACGGTGTCGATACCGTTGACGGTGCGTTGCGCCAAGAACCAAAACCTGGCCTATTACCTGACCGGACCCACCACGGATGCCGCATCCACGATTTTTGCCAACACCGCCTCTGCGCCGGTGGCTCAGGGGATTGGCATTCAGGTTGCCAACCGCAATGGCGTTATTGCCACCAACAGGAACGTCGCTCTGGGTACCGTCGGTAGTTCTGCAATCAGTTTAGGTTTGACCGCCAACTATGCGCGCACTACCGGTCAGGTAGTGGCGGGTAATGTCAAGGCCGTGGTGGGTGTGACCTTTTTGTATCCTTGAATGTGCCTTTGAACGAGGCTTCAAGCCTGGGGGAACGGCACTAAACACGGTTATTTAGGAGGAAAAATGCAGCAGGCAAATCATCAGCAAGCCGAGCATGCGGCAGCGGAAAGCCGCAAGCGAATTTTGGTTGTCGAGCCATCCAGGATCAATTGGATCGGGCTGCAACGGTTACTGGGTGACGCGGGTCGCACGGAGTTAAGCTTTTGCCGGGTCAGCAAATTGACCGATGCCAAAAAGAAAATTTATGAATTCAAACCTGATGTGATCTTGTTTAGTTCATTATCTCGTGGCACTGACTACCTGTCGTTATTATCCTTTTTGTCAGACATTGCCAGTTATCATCTTAAAACCAACTCGGTGATCTGGTTGCAGCATGATATGGCCTGGATGGTGCAACTTCTCCACGCTTTCGGCGTGGATACGGTATTGATCGACCCGGTTAACCTCTATCAAATCACCCAATGTTTAGGCAGCGAACAGACAGACAAAGCGCCCAAAAATGCGGCTTTATTGGGTAAGCAGGAAAGATTAATTGCGCTGGCCTTACTGCGTGGGCGTAGTGCTACGGCTATCGCTAATGTGACAGGCAAAGATGTACGCACCATCAGCACGCAAAAGAAATCGATCATTAGAAAGTTACAGATGACAACCAATGAGGAACTCTACCTGCTGGCGGGTAGGCTGGTTTATTTAACCAAGATAAACGGACTGAGTGGTGATACGCGATGAAAAAAATAATGATTATGCATCCCTGCATTGTTACCTGGCATGGCTTGCATCAGTTATTCAGGCGCAAACTGCCCAACGCTGAGATCGTACCGGCGCACTCTATCTACGATTTGGTATTTAATGATGATTTATCTGATGCCGATCTGATCGTTAGTGAGCTCTATGGCCTGAATGAAAATATCGCGATGGGGGCGAAGTTGCTGTCATTTGTTCAATCGGTCAGGCAGGGTAAACCGCTACTGATTATGACCGATGTGCCAGGAAAACAGGTGCTGGATTGCTTGGGGTACCTGCCTGGAGTGTCCTATATTGCTTTATCTGAAGATATTCGTCAGCTAGTTAATCAGGTCGATCAGGTTCTGGCTGGCAATATTGTTATCAGTCCGTCTCTGCATTGTGAGCAGGAGATGAGCCTGTTCAACGCCGATGCCAAACCTTTTTCCCGCTCGGAAATAAAGGTCTATAGCTTATTGCAGGAAGGCTTTAGCATCACACAGATAGCGCAAAAGATTTCCCGCAGCGTCAAGACCGTGAGTGCACATAAACGCAATATGATGGGCAAGCTTGGCATTGAGAGTGAAGTCGAACTCTATGCCTGTTTTAATCAATAATCAGCTATCGGTTACTGCCAGATTTGGAGATCGCTGACTACAGCGATCTCCAGCGCTGGTAGAGCATGGTTTGCTGCATAATGCACTAAAAGTAAGGTTATTCTGGCGGGTTCAACCGTTCTTTCGTTTACCTGCCTCCCATATGCCAGCAAACCGTGCCGCATTACTGGCGGTATAGCGAACGGTATGGCGAATATTGCGGTGCCCCAGATAATCCTGGATCAAGCGGGTATCGGCGCCTCGTTCTGCCAATTCATAGCCACAGGCATGACGCAGCATATGGGGATGCGTATTGATGACCGTACCCGCCAGTTCGCCAGCCTGGCGGATAATGCGCCAGGCTTGACCACGCGATAACTGGGTTCCTCGCTGAGAAATAAAAATAATGTCTGGGTCTGCCTCCGGTTTCCATTTGGCCCTGAGCTGTTTCCATTCCATAATTGCCTCGCATTCGTCATTCATCAGAGGATGAACGGTTGAGAAGCCATTTTTAAGTCGACGTATATTGATCCGTCCTTCAACCATTTCAAGATCGCGAAAGCGCAAGCGCAGCAGCTCGCTGATACGTAATCCATGGCGGAAAGCCAGTAGGATCAGGCAACTATCCCGTACTCCAGTTGGTGTCTTTCTGGCAGCACTCATTAGGTTGCGGACTTCTGTCAGAGTGAGAAATTTACGCTGTACCAAAGAAAACCCCTATATTTTTCGCTGAAAAAATGCCAGAGTTAGCATTAAATAGAATAAAATTCTTACTTACTGTTTTGAAATTCCAACGGTGTAATAAAAGTTTGCTAAAAATTCAGTTAGAAGTAATTTTGTAGGAAAATTCCTAGTTTTCGTTTATTACGATGTTACAGGTGACGACCGACAATATCCAGCATTTACGGGGAGAGGAATCTGCTCTGTTTAAATAGCATTGATAATATAGTCTATAATTTGGCTACTTAGCGTTAATATCATGATTATTGGGTTTTTTAATAGTGTAAAATATAATAAATTTAACTTTTTTCAGAGTAAAAGGTTGATGTGTGGCGCCATGAATCGGTACTACTCAAAAAATGCACATCGATCCTATCATGCTAAGGATAACCCCACGCCCATTGCTAGAGGCTGCCAATATGAATATTCAAATAAAAGTTGATAACAATCTGTTCGACAATCTGTCTGAGAAAGCTCGTGAGGCCTTGCTGGAAGAATTGCAAGCTCGCGTCCAGGAGGTCTACCCATCCAGCCACCTCACGGCGATCGCTGGGCTGAATGATAAGACTGAGATCGTGACCAGTGATTTTTTTAACGACATTGAAGCAAAACTGACCGTGCAGGAAATTGTCGACGATGTCAGCCTTCATGGCCATTGGCGTAACGTGTGAACGTCCCCTCACCCCAACCCTCTCCCATAGGGAGAGGGAGCTGTCAGCCCCTGCTGGTTTGGAAGTAAAACGATAATCTCAGCAAACTCGATCGATCCCTTTCCCACAGGGAGAGGGAGCTGTTAGCCCCTGCTGGTTGGGAAGTAAAGCGACAATCTCAGCAAATATTTCAAACACACTCGATCGGTCCCATTCCACAGGGAGGGGTTGTTAGCCCCTGCTCGTTTGGAAGTAAAACGATAATCTCAGCAAACTCGATCGATCCCTTTCCCACAGGGAGAGGGAGCTGTTAGCCCCTGCTGGTTGTGAAGTAAAACGATAATCTCAGCAAAACATTTCAAACACGCTCTATTGGTCCCTTTCCACAGGGAGAGGGAGCTGTCAGCCCCTGCTGGTTTGGAAGTAAAACGATAATCTCAGCAAACTCGATCGCCTCCTCATCCAAGGTGAGTCACAACAATTTCAAACACGCTCGATTGGTCCCCTCTCTCTGGGAGAGGGTTAGGGTGAGGGGCCTGTGCTTTGCCCATATCGATGAACTCCCTGCGCCGTATTTTTCCCGCCCAACATGGAAAAAACGAAAGTCCGACATATACTTATGGTGCTAAACCCGAATCTCTAATTGCAGGTCGTTTTATCCTGGTTTTGCTGGACCATAAGGAGCGCTAATGACTTATCATCTACTCACCCTGTGGGATATCCTGGTTACCACGTTTTCGTTCTTCTTCTTTATTGCCTACCTGTTTATTCTGTTCCAGGTCGTTTCCGACCTGTTCCGCGATCACCAACTGAGCGGCTTTTATAAGGCGGTATGGATTGTGTTCCTGCTGTTCATCCCGCTGTTAACTTCCTTGGTCTACCTGATTGCCCGCGGCAAAGGCATGGCCGAGCGGCATCGTGCGCAGGTACAAAAATCCGTCTCTGCCACCAACGAGTATATCCGCGGCGTCGCGGGTAAATCGCCAGCCGAGCAGATTTCAGACGCCAAGAAGCTGTTGGATGACGGCGTGATCAGCGAAAGTGAATACCAGCAGCTTAAGGCTAAAGCACTGGCCTGAGGTTGAAGTTGGCAGGAACCATGATCGGAGTGGAAAGGGGGCCAAGCCCCCTTATAAAATCATTCGGCAGGGAACTGCGATCCTGCTTCTTCGTTATCATCCCCCTCGGTACGACGTTTATTAGCCATATCGCGGGTATTTTTCTGCACGGCAATGGCGCCGAACAGGCTCAAAAAGAAGGAAACACCGTAGAAGCCCTTTTCACTCAGCAGCAGTTTGGCATTCCACAGGCCGATGCACAGCAGGCCAACGGCGATGGCAAACGCCACCCAGCAGGTGATGATGTAAATATGCGTCACCGGCAGGCCGTCTTGTTGGTCGCGCACCGTTTTCTGGATGGTGATGGCGCTAAATAGGCCGAGGATCAGTACGGCAAAGTAGTAGCCTTTTTCATTCAGCTCCATTTCAGCATTCCACAGGCCCAGCAGGAACACCGCAAAACCGCCCAGCAGGGCAGCCCAAGAGGCGAGAATAAACGCAGGTGAGGTGGTATTTTGTGGTGCAGCACTCATGTGGCAAATCCCTTAATAACAAGAAAACTCCCTTCTCACAAGTTGGTACACCACTTGTGAGGTCTCTTGCAATCTACCGGTCCCGCATGATGAATGCAACCACGCCGCCGCCGTTCGTTTTTTTCCCACTTTTATGGCTAACCGCTATTTGCTCTCTGCTGGTCGTAGGTCGGCAAGGGGGTCGTGTTGATTGTCGATTTGAAATCGTGAGGAACATCTCAGATCGCCTTGTGCAGTCGTATCGCAAAATAATACCAGGGTACTGTGGTTTGCCGGGGTTCGGGTGATGTAGACAAACTCATCCGGATTACAGACCACATTGTTAACGGTTAAATACTCCTTGTAGCCCGCCACATTGGTCTCCAGATCGTCTCTATCTATATAGACAGAACATTGATTGATGTTGGCAACTCTATTGTGGCTGTCAAAAAAGCGCGCGCTTTGCGACTGATTGCTGGCCAACAGGATCAGCATAGCAATGACGAACGCCGTAAATAGGCCATAGCGCAATAGCTTGCTCTGGTTTAAAACCGTGCGTTTTGGCGGCAGCGTTTCTGCCTGTGAGTGCTCGATTGGGATCGGCTCTGGCTTATTGCTTTGCTGCACAATGACATTGGCGCTCTCTTCTTGCTGTATTTCAATGGTGCCAGAAAAAACCACCCCGACTTTAGGCACCGTTCGGATGATATTTTTACTCAATCCGGCTTCCCGCATCCCTTTTCTTACCAACGAGATGTTCTGATAGAGAGTATTGGCGGTGACATATTGGCCGTTTTTTTGCCATACCTCGTTAAAAAAGTCGCTTTGGCTGATCACCTCGCCAGGGTGTTGCAACATTAATTGCAGGCAACGGCTGGCAGGAACGTTCAAAACGGTTTCTTTGCCCCGAGCACGCAGTGGGCACAGACGGTGCTCTTCGGGAAGGTACAGTACGGTGTCGTTAATGATGATATTTTGTTTCATTTCAATATATTAACTTTTTATTGTCTGAGTGCCTGGTTTGTTTTAAGTATAGTTTAACCGTTCCTGGTGGTGAGCGAAATAAGTAACAATTCTTATTCATTTAAAAAACAATGTGTTAATAATAAATCTTAAATGGGAATTACTATCATTTAAGAACGGTTTAGAATGATCTATTATGATTTAATGTTTTCTTTTAACTCATTGAATTTTATTTATTTTTTTAGCATTTATTAAAGATTAAAACTACTTCACTAAGAAAAGTCCCATGCATGCTCTAGTATTTATTCCATCAGTAAGGAGGGGAGAGAAGTAAAGCGGCTTCATCTTACTGAGATAAAGGATGGCTTCACCGGTAAAGGTTTTTATATATCGGGTAACAGATAAATCCTAATCATGGGTTTGTAGGTAATTGACTGAATATCAATGAATAAAATTTAATGGCTAGTTATTAATGTTGCAAGATAAAAATCTTTGGCATTTATGACTACTCAAAAAAGGTGAAGTAATGAGATATGAAAAACACCAGGATGATTCGTGTCAGCTGGCGGTAAGTTCTGAGTGAACTGAATTAATCAGCATTTATCACTGTTATGAGACTTTTGGAGATGGCAATGTGATCATCTTGGCGCGGTTGCTATGGTGGAAATTGCTTCTATAATGTCTCACTTAAGGGAGGTTTGTTATTTTTGTTACAAAACCAAAATAATAATCCGAGATATATATGGAAAATAGACTTTATGGATTCCTAATTGATGATGACATTCAATTCGACATTGCCAACCGCAGGCTTCTTTATTATTCAGATGGGGCTGCGGAGCGCACACTGTTTTTCAAGGTTATCTCTCTAAACGAGATCCAGACCAGATTACTGATTTATTTGCTGGCGAATAGCCGGGATGCCGTCATCTATAAAAATGACATTATGAAAAGCGTTTGGGAAGAGATTAATCTATCTTCGTCCAGCCAACGCTTATGGCATGCAATAAATGAACTGCGTAAAAAACTGGCGTCAATTGGTCTCCCGGAAGATTTTATAGCGAACGTTCATGGTATTGGCTATTCCGTCGATAACCAGCGAGTCTCTTCGCTATTTATTAAGTAAGTTGTTGTAAATATAAAGGCTGGAATAATCTAGCTATATCCATACCTATGGGTATCCACCAGGCCATTTTAATGGATATTAAAATGGTATTCATAATACAAGGTAAGTAGGAATATATATGAAAAAGTTAGCAATCGCTGCATCCCTGATCGCTGTTTTCGGTACTGTTGGCCTGGCTCAGGCAGCTTCTACCGGCACCATCACCTTTAACGGTGAACTGACTGCAAATACCTGTGACGTCGTGGTTGATGGCCAGCAAGCGGATGCGACCGTTATTCTGCCAACTGTAAGCACCAGCCAACTGCAAATCGCCACTCGCACAGCCGGTGATACCGGTTTCGTTATGGCCCTGAGCAACTGTGCTGGCACACTGGAGACTGCTTCTGCCTTCTTCCAGGCGGGTGCTTCTGTTGATGCCGTTACTGGTCGTCTGCTTAACACTACCGGTGGTGATACCAACCTCAGCCTGCAATTGCATGACGCTTCAAGCCCGACTA
>NZ_JBKJYW010000492.1:0-39174 GCF_046715635.1 Serratia sp. (in: enterobacteria) | reverse complement strand
GGCTCCAACTCGATCAATCTATTTCGCGACGTTATAGCGTATTGATCCCCATTAATCGACTTGATAACTATTGCCATTTATTACCTGGCAAAACGCTGCGGCTTGAAAGACGGCAGGTATCAGTTAATAATTACGTAATAATCAGCTATACCCGTCGTCTTTCAAGCTGCAACTTGAAATCCATAGGGTGTTAAATAAGTTAATTAACAGTAGCGAGCAACGATGGAAATTCGCGTATTTCGGCAAGACGACTTTGAAGAAGTCATCACCCTGTGGGAGCGTTGCGACCTGTTACGGCCATGGAACGATCCCGAGATGGACATTGAACGCAAACTGAACCACGATCCGGATCTGTTTTTGGTGGCGGAAGTGGGCGGTGAGGTGGTTGGCTCGGTGATGGGCGGTTACGACGGCCACCGTGGCTCGGCGTATTATCTGGGCGTTCACCCAGACTATCGCGGGCGCGGCATTGCCAATGCGTTGATTAATCGGCTGGAGAAAAAGCTGATTGCGCGCGGCTGTCCGAAAATTCAGCTGATGGTGCGTGAAGACAACGACACCGTGATCGAAATGTATGAAAAGCTCGGCTACGAAATTCAGGCGATCACCAGTCTGGGGAAACGCCTGATCGAAGATCAAGAGTATTGATCGTCAGGGCGGTGGTTGCCACCGCCCCAAGCTCTGGTTTATGGCAGTTTTTTGATGTTTTTCACATCGACTTCCACGTTGTTCCAGTCCTTATCCACTTTCCCTTCCAACTGTACCTTGTCTTTTGGGGTGATGGTCTGGCCGTTCCAGCGCTTTCTGTCGATCTCTACCGTCAGCGTGCCGGTGGCGTCGCGGAAGGTATAGGTGTCATCACCCACGCGCTGTTCGATATTGCCCTGCAACATCACCCAGGTATCATCGCTCAACGATTTGACCTTCTCTACCGTGGTCAGTGTGGCACTAGGGCCGGAGAAGCCACCCTGGGGGCTGGTTTGCGTTTGAGCCGGTGTGGCGTTGGGGTCGAGGAACCCGCCCTGTTGAGCTAAAACCGGTGCGCTGCATAATGCGATGAGTGTGAGTAAAGCGATCTTTTTCATCTGGATCTTCCTTATCAGTGGTCTGAATGATTTCCCGTTAGCGGGACATAACCTGATTAAACCATAAGGATCTTAAGAGCTTCTTAAGCTGGAGATTGAAAATGGTGGTCACCGTCGCCATTTGCAAGGGTAATCATAACATCGGCAAGGAAAAGTCTTTGAAGGCGTCGACACACCGGTTTTCACCGGACGATTACGATCAGCACGGTATGTTACGGTTGCCGCTGTGGTTTTGGGGCGTGCTGATCTTACAGGCTCGAACCTGGCTACTGTTTGTGATGGCGGGAACTTCTCGCGATCAGGGCAGTGGCTTGCTGCAGCTGTTTTACCCGGATAGCCAGCGTTTTTGGTACGGCATGCTGCTGGGGTTGCCAGCAGCACTGGCCTTTTTGATTGCTGGCCGCCGCCAGCATTGGCCTCGTCTGTGGCGCTGTTGGCGTTGGGTACTGATAGTTTCGCTGGCGGCGGCGCTGCTCGGTTCGCTTTACAGCCTGTGGCAGCAAGACAGCAATGAACCTCCGCTGGATCTCCTGCTGGCGCTGTTGGATGTGCTGGCGATGGGGTATCTGTTAACCAATCGGCGCTTGAAAGCCTGTTTTATCCCGCAGGATGAGGCGGGTTAATTGTTAAAAACTGCGGCACTTTTCCCAATTTATGCACTCCAACTTGGCAATTGATAGCGCAGCCCCAGAGGTTATGAGAGGCTGCATATCGCCGATGTCTTTGATGTTAAGGAGCTATGAATGAATATTCGCCCACTGCTGTTAGGGCTACCGCTGTTGTTGACCGGCTGTTCGACCATGTCGAATTTCTCCTGGTCCAGCCTGTCGCCGTTCAACTTGTTTGGCGGCAGCGTAGAGGTTAGCGCTAAAGGCGTCGGTGATGTGGGGGCGGGTACCCCCATGACGGCGGAAGCGATTGGCAAGGGCCTGAACAACAACTACCGCATGCGTGGCGGAATGGCGACCAACCAAGGGCAGATCGTCTCCTACTTCCAGGCATTGGACGGGGATGATGTGAAGCTGGTGATCACCGGGGAGCCTAAAGGCCACGTGCAGCGCGTTGACGTAATAGACGCCAGGATCGCCACCGAATGGGGTAGCAAGCTGGGTACGCCGTTTAGCGAACTGTTCAGCAAGGCCTACGGCGCCTGTAAACCGGCCGACGGTGAAGATGTTGGCAAGGTCGAGTGTGTGGCACAGCAAAGCCGCAATGTCAGCTATATTTTCACCGGCAAATGGGCTGGCCCGCAAGAGCTGATCCCACCGGACGATACCCTGCAAAGCTGGACGGTAAGTAAAATCATCTGGCATGCAAAAGCGCAATAATTCCTGTCACGGGCACGTTCCTCCGTGCCCGAAAATTCCCGTGTTAACCCCCCTGTTTTGTTTGCGTTCGGGCAAGGAAATTCCCTTGGTATCAGTTATGATATTGCGCGTTTATAACAGGGATCCCTGTTACCCGATTCAGGTCTTGAGGATAAAATAACATGATACAAGTTCAGAGCGGCATCCTACTGGAACACTGCCGTTTTGGCATTTTTATGGAGGCGATGGTGCAGGGCGAATTTGTCGATTTGCGCCAGGGTTGCAAACAGTTTTGTCAGGTGCTTGGCGAGTTGCAGCAACAGTTTCCAGATGCCCATTTAGGTGCGGTTATCGCTTTTGGTTCCGACGTTTGGCATGACCTTTCCAATGGCCAGGGAGCCAAAGAGCTGAAGCCTTTCGCACCGCTGGGCAAGGGGCTGGCACCGGCCACCCAACGCGATATGCTAATCCATATTCAATCGCTGCGTCATGACGTTAACTTCACCTTGGCGCAGGCTGCCCTGGCCGCGTTCGGCAACGCCATTCGTATCGAAGAAGAAACGCACGGTTTTCGCTGGGTAGAAGAGCGCGACCTGAGCGGCTTTATTGACGGTACCGAAAATCCGCAGGGCGAACAACGTCCAGAAGTCGCGGTGATTGGCGCAGGCGAAGAAGACGAAGGTGGCAGCTACGTGCTGGTACAGCGTTACGAGCACAACCTGCGCCAGTGGCAGCGTTTCACCACCGAACAGCAGGAACAGATCATCGGCCGCACCAAACACGACAGCGAAGAGCTGCCGCCGGAGCAACGGCCAGATACCTCGCACGTCAGCCGTGTCGATCTGAAAGAAGATGGCAAAGGGCTGAAAATTTTGCGCCAGAGTCTGCCCTATGGCACCGCCAGCGGCAAACATGGCCTGTATTTCATCGCCTATTGTGCACGCCTGCACAACATCGAACAGCAGCTGTTAAGCATGTTTGGCGAACTGGACGGTAAGCACGACGCGATGCTGCGTTTCAGCCGCGCGGTGACCGGCAGCTACTACTTCGCACCTTCGCTGACACGTTTAATGTCGCTTTGATGAATCATCTGGGGCCAGTGACGCTGGCTCCGGGTTTTCCTGCCTCTGCGGTGAACCGCTCCCCTCCTGCCTTATAGCGTTTGATGCTTGAAAATCACTAAACGGTATATAAAAGCGTTACAGGTCTGCATCAAGTTATAAATACACTGGTCAATATCAGGGCTTAAGCCCGGCGGTAAGACTCAGTGATAAGGTGCAGAATGAAACATTCCCGGGTTAAAAATACGCTGTTGAAAGGTTGGCTGGTGGCGGCATTGTTAGCCAGTGGTACGGCTTCGGCGGCAGAATTGCTCAACAGCTCTTATGACGTCTCCCGTGAACTGTTTGCCGCGCTGAACCCTGGCTTTGAAAAGCAGTGGGATCAGCAGCATCCGAATGACAAACTGACCATCAAACAGTCCCACGCCGGTTCTTCCAAACAGGCGTTGGCGATCCTGCAAGGTCTGCGTGCCGATGTGGTCACCTATAACCAGGTCAGTGACGTGCAAATCCTGCACGATCGCGGCCAGTTGATCCCAGCAGATTGGCAACAACGCTTGCCGAACAACAGCTCTCCATTCTATTCCACCATGGCGTTCCTGGTGCGCAAGGATAACCCGAAAGGTATCCACACCTGGAGCGATCTGGTACGTGATGACGTGAAGCTGGTATTCCCGAACCCGAAAACCTCCGGTAATGGCCGTTATACCTATCTGGCCGCCTGGGGCGCAGCCAGCCAGGCTAACGGCAACGATCAGGTCAAGACCCGTGAGTTCATGACCCGTTTTCTGAAAAACGTGGTGGTGTTTGATACCGGTGGCCGTGGCGCAACGACGACTTTTGTCGAACGTGGCCTGGGCGACGTGCTGATCAGCTTTGAATCCGAAGTGAACAATATCCGCAAGCAGTACGGCGCAGACAAATATGAAGTGATCGTGCCGCCGGTCGATATTCTGGCCGAGTTCCCAGTGGCCTGGGTCGACAAAAACGTTGATAAAAACGGCACCGAGCAGGTGGCCAAAGAGTACCTGAACTATCTCTACAGCCCGGCGGCCCAGAAATTGATCACCAGCTTCTATTATCGTGTCAACGACCCGCAGGTGATGGCGGCGGTCAAAGGCCAGTTCCCGGAGACCAAGCTGTTCAGCGTGGAAGATCGGTTCGGCGGCTGGCCGCAGGTGATGAGTGCCCACTTTGTCACCGGCGGGGAATTGGATCAACTGTTAGCGGCGGGGCATAAGTAATGTTTTCGATGGCCAGCAAGCGGGTTCTGCCTGGGTTTACTCTCAGTCTGGGAAGCAGCCTGCTGTTCACCTGCCTGATTTTGCTGTTGCCACTCAGCGCGCTGGTGATGCAGCTGGCGCAGATGAGTCTGGCACAGTATTGGGAAGTGATCACCAATCCGCAGGTCGTGGCGGCCTATAAAGTGACGCTGCTGGCGGCCGGAGTCGCCAGCGTTTTCAATGCGGTGTTTGGCATGCTGATGGCCTGGATCCTCACCCGTTACCAGTTCCCTGGCCGCTCCTTGCTGGATGGCCTGATGGATTTGCCGTTTGCGTTACCTACGGCGGTGGCCGGTCTGACCTTGGCGGGGCTGTTTTCTACCACCGGTTGGTACGGTCAATGGCTGGCTCATTTTGATATCAAGGTTTCTTTCACCTGGTTGGGGATTGCGGTGGCGATGGCCTTTACCAGCATTCCTTTCGTGGTGCGCACGGTGCAACCGGTGCTGGAAGAGTTGGGGCCGGAATATGAAGAGGCCGCCGAAACGCTTGGGGCCACCCGCTGGCAGAGTTTCCGCCGCGTGGTGTTGCCAGAGGTTGCGCCAGCGCTGTTGGCCGGTACGGCGCTGTCGTTTACCCGCAGCCTGGGGGAATTTGGCGCGGTGATATTTATCGCTGGCAACATTGCCTGGAAAACCGAAGTGACCTCATTGATGATTTTTGTGCGCTTACAGGAGTTCGATTACCCGGCAGCCAGTGCGATTGCCTCGGTGATCCTGGCGGCATCGCTGCTGCTGCTGTTTGCCATTAACACCTTACAGAGCCGCTTTGGCCGCCGTATTGGAGGGCACTGATGGCCGACGTTACCGCCCTGAACGGCGCAGAGCGCCCACGTGTGAATTGGGGAAAATGGACGCTGATTGCCATCGGTGCGCTGTTCTCCATCCTGTTGCTGGTCGTGCCGATGGTGATGATCTTTATCGAGGCATTCTCCTCCGGCGTAGGTGCCGTATGGCATAACCTGTCGGACCCGGACATGCTGCACGCCATCTGGCTGACGGTGCTGGTGGCGCTGATCACCGTGCCGGTCAACCTGGTGTTCGGTACTTTGCTGGCCTGGCTGGTGACGCGCTTTACCTTCCCTGGCCGCCAACTGCTGTTGACGCTGTTCGATATGCCGTTTGCGGTGTCGCCAGTGGTCGCGGGGCTGTTGTATCTGTTGTTTTACGGTACCAACGGCCCGATCGGGGGTTGGCTGGATGCCCATGATATTCAACTGATGTTTGCCTGGCCGGGCATGGTGTTGGTGACGATATTCGTGACCTGCCCGTTTGTGGTCCGTGAACTGGTGCCGCTGATGATGAGCCAGGGCAGCCAGGAAGACGAGGCTGCGGTGCTGCTGGGTGCTTCCGGTTGGCAGATGTTCCGCCGCGTCACCTTACCGAATATCCGTTGGGCATTGTTGTATGGCGTGGTGCTGACCAACGCCCGCGCGATTGGCGAGTTTGGTGCAGTATCGGTGGTGTCCGGCTCTATCCGTGGCGAAACCTATACCCTGCCACTGCAAGTGGAATTACTGCATCAGGATTACAACACCGCTGGGGCGTTTACCGCTGCGGCACTGTTGACCCTGATGGCGATAGTCACCCTATTTCTGAAAAGTGGACTGCAATGGCGCCTGGCGCGTCAGGATGCGCGTCTCGAGCGGGAGGAAAATCATGAGCATTGAGATTAATGGTATCAACAAGTCTTTTGGTCGTACCAAGGTATTGAACGATATCTCGCTCGATATTACTTCCGGTGAGATGGTGGCGCTGTTAGGCCCATCCGGTTCGGGCAAGACCACCTTGCTGCGGATTATCGCCGGGCTGGAAAGCCAGAGCAGCGGTAAGCTGGGTTTCCACGGCACCGATGTCAGCCGCGTGCATGCGCGTGATCGTCGTGTCGGCTTCGTGTTCCAACATTATGCGCTGTTCCGGCATATGACGGTTTTCGACAATATCGCCTTTGGCCTGAGCGTGCTGCCACGTCGCGAACGTCCGAGTGCGGCGGCGATCAAACAAAAAGTGGGCCAGTTGCTGGAGATGGTGCAGTTGGGTCATCTGGCTAACCGCTATCCATCACAGCTTTCCGGCGGCCAGAAGCAACGTGTTGCCTTGGCGCGCGCGCTGGCGGTGGAACCCCAGATCCTGCTGTTGGACGAACCGTTTGGTGCGCTGGACGCGCAGGTGCGTAAAGAGCTGCGCCGCTGGCTGCGTCAACTGCATGAAGAGCTGAAGTTCACCAGCGTGTTCGTGACTCACGATCAGGAAGAAGCGATGGAAGTCGCCGATCGCATCGTGGTGATGAGCCAGGGGAATATCGAGCAGGTAGGTTCACCGACCGAGATCATGCGTGAACCCGCCACCCGCTTCGTACTGGAGTTTATGGGCGAAGTTAACCGCCTGAACGGTGAAATCCGGGGTTCGCAGCTGTTTGTGGGCGCTCACCAATGGCCGTTGTCGTTCCAGCCAATGCATCAAGGCAGCATCGATCTGTTTCTGCGCCCGTGGGAAATGGAGATCGGCACCGATTGCAGTGCCCGCTGCCCATTACCGGTGCAGGTGTTGGAAGTCAGCCCGCGTGGCCATTTCTGGCAGTTGACCGTGCAGCCGATTGGTTGGCATCAGGAACCTATCAGCGTGATTATGTCGGAGGGCCATGCCGCACCGGCGCGCGGGGATCGTTACTACGTTGGTAGCCTGAATGCCCGCCTCTATGCCGGTGAACAACTGTTACAACCGGTTGCCTTAGCTAAAAGCGCCTGATAATTTCTAACCATTCCCATTTAAGGCAACCTTGGGTTGCCTTTTTTACTTTTACGTAGGCAATGATTGTGACCACGCTGGAACAATGCATCGGTAATACACCGTTAGTAAAACTACAACGACTGGCCGAAGGGCTGGACAGTGAAATCTGGCTCAAGCTGGAGGGCAACAATCCGGCGGGGTCGGTCAAGGATCGGGCCGCGCTGGGGATGATCCAGCAGGCGGAACTGCGCGGTGAAATCCAGCCGGGCGATACGCTGATCGAGGCCACCAGTGGCAATACCGGCATCGCGCTGGCGATGATCTGTGCGATGAAGGGCTACCAGCTGAAGCTGCTGATGCCGGAAAACATGAGCATGGAACGCCAGGCAGCGATGCGTGCCTATGGTGCCGAACTGATCCTGGTCAGCCGTGAGCAGGGGATGGAAGGGGCACGCGACCTGGCGCTAGAGATGCAGCAGCAAGGGCAGGGCAAGGTGCTGGACCAGTTCAACAATCTGGATAACCCCTATGCACATTTCACCACCACCGGCCCGGAAATCTGGCAGCAGACTGCCGGTCGTATCACCCATTTCGTTTCCAGCATGGGCACCACCGGCACCATTACCGGCGTTGGCGGCTACTTGAAAAGCCAAAATTCACAGGTGAATATTATCGGCTTACAACCTGCTGAAGGCAGCAGCATTCCGGGTATCCGCCGTTGGGCACCGGCCTACCTACCGGGAATTTTCCGCCCGGAGCTGGTGGATCAGGTGTTGGATATGGCACAAAGCGAGGCCGAACAGACCATGCGCCTACTGGCGCAGCGGGAAGGTATTTTCTGCGGTGTCAGTTCCGGTGGTGCCGTAGCGGGTGCATTGCGTGTTGCTGCGGCGAATCCTGGCAGCGTCATTGTAGCGATTATCTGCGATCGTGGTGACCGCTACCTATCCACCGGAGTTTTTTCCTAGCTGAGCGGTAATCGGTAGGGAGATCCCCCACTCCCTACCCATTGTTTGGCATTTTTCTCGTTATTTAATCGCCATAAATCTGCAAAAGTACCTGTCACTATCTCATTTTTTATCGCCTGCCCCCCACCTCGTTTAGGCTTTATTACACGCCAGGGTAATAAAAATTCAGCCTTGTGTACTTTGGAAAATAAAATGTGACTTTCATGTTTTATCGATATAAATATTAAGACTACAACATCGTCGTATTTGATATAAAGGTAAGGCATTCAGGCAGTCATTTTAACGTAGCATTGACTCTAAAATATAAAAGGTGAAAAAATGATCGTTCGTTCATTAGATAATTTGATTAATACAGATCGTGATATTTCTTGGGGCGCAGGGAAAAGCCGTCGTTATCTGCTGGAGAAAGACGGCCTGGGTTACTCGGTGATGGAAACCATTGTTGATGCGGGTTCGGAGTCGATCCTGGAGTACAAGAACCATCTGGAAAGCTGCTACTGCATTGAAGGGGAAGGTTGGATTAAGGATTTAGCCACCGGTGAACGCCATGAGATCTATCCAGGCGTTTTGTACACGCTGAATAAACACGACAAGCACGTATTGGCAGGAACCACACGCATGAAATTACTCAGTATCTTCTTGCCCGCGTTGGTTGGCCCGGAATCCCACAGTTTGCAAGCGGATGGCAGCAGCTCTAGCTATTAATCATCAATTATTCATTACCGCACAGGATCTCCATTATGCACCAAAGTATGCATGTTGATGTGCTGATTATTGGCGCAGGCGTAGCGGGCTTAACCGCGGCATTAAGATTATTACAACAGGCAGAAAGCCATCAGCAGAAAATATCCGTTTGCCTCTTGGAAAAAGCGGAGCAGGTGGGTGGGCATATTATCTCCGGTGCGGTTATGGATACTCGGGCTTTAGATGAGCTATGGCCAGGTTGGGAACGGGAAGTGGCCGCCGAGCCAGTTCGTCATCAAGGGGACAGATTGCATCTGCTGCTTAATCAGCAGCGCGCGATGACACTGCCCCATTTTCTGGTTCCCGGCGCTTTCTCCCACCGCGATGGGCGGCTCATCAATCTGTCCGCGCTTTGTTGCTGGCTGGCAGAGAAAGTCACCGAGCTGGGGGGCGATATCCTCCCCGGCGTGTGTGGCAGCCAGTTGGTATTTGATGAGCAGGGCAAAGTCAGTGGCGTAGAGAGTGGCGATTATGGTCGCGATCGGCAGGGGCAGCCTGGCAGCGTATTTATCCCTGGGATGCGTTTGCTGGCACGTCAGGTATTGCTGACGGAAGGGGCGAGAGGTTCACTATCACGCCAGGCCATAGAACATTTTGATCTGGCCAGAGATTGCCGGCCGCAACACTATGCCTTGGGTCTGAAAGAGGTATGGCAGATTGATGCCGCCGCGCATCGTCTTGGGTTGGTAGAACATTTTATCGGCTGGCCGCTGCGTCAGCAGCAGGTTAGTGGTGGGCTGTTTGCCTATCATTTGCCGCAACAGCGCCTGGCTCTTGGTTTGGCGGCGGATCTGGATTACGACAATCCTCACTTCAGCCCTTATCTCAGTTTTCAACGGGCTAAACATCATCCACGCCTGCAGCGTCTGCTACAGGGAGGCTCACGCATCGGCTTCGGTGCCAGGGCTATTGCCAAAGGGGGATTGCCCGCGTTGCCAAAAATGACGTTTCCCGGCGGCATGCTGCTGGGTTGCGCGGCCGGGACGCTTAATCCACAACGGATGAAGGGTATTCATACCGCGATGAAAAGCGCGATGTTGGCGGCTGATGTACTGTATCCATGGCTGCAACAGCAGGCAGATGATAGCCAACTGGAACAGGCGTTCTATGAGGCGCTGCACCAGTCTTGGCTATGGGAGGAGCTGTCCGCTTGCCGTGATTTTACCGCGGCGGTGCAACGTTATGGAACCGCTGCTGGAGCGGCGATGTGGTGGGCGTCTGGTCTCCCCGTTCTTCGGCACCTGCCTTGGCATTTTCCAGCGGCGTTGGCCGATCATCACAGTGCTTCTGTTGCCCCTGCTGGGCAAGCCTTGGCGGCTTCACCGCCAGATAATACGTTGAGTTTCGACCACGCCTCGTCGCTTTATCTGAGCCGGATTGACGTTCGCCCATCCCAACCCTGCCATCTGCAGCATCAGCAACTGACCCCGCTACAGTGCGAACTGGCGATCAACTACTGTCCTGGCAACGTGTTCAGTTGGCAGCAAGGTGAGGATGGCCGATTGTTTACTATCAATAGCCATAACTGCCTGCACTGTAAAACCTGCGATATCAAGGATCCCGATCAAACGCTGCGGTGGACGCCTCCCGAAGGGGGAAGCGGCCCGCGATATCAGGAAATGTAAGGCTAACGGAGTGAAGATGAAGATTTTGGTTGGCGTCTGTGAGGCGTCTGAATGGGACGAGGCCCGGGTATGTGCCGTTGTACGAGAAGGCAAACTCGAAGACTTTTGTGCGGTTGCTCTTGAACAGGCGTTGCGCCTCAAAGAGCAGCATGGCGAAGGTGAAATAGTGGCTTTTGCCATGGGATTATCCCCCGAGGCGCTATTGCGCCAGGCATTGGCATTAGGAGCCGATCGGGCGATGGGGATGAAGGCTACCTCGGCCTGTGAACCTTTAGCAGTAGCGAAACAGATAGCCAGGCTGGCGCAGCAGGAACAGGTGGACCTGGTACTGCTTGGCAAACAGACCGCCGATTGGCAAGGTGGCGCCATGGTGGGCCTGGTGGCAGGAATATTAGGCTGGCCCCAGATACAACCGGTCAGCGGGTTACAGTGGGAACAGGGCCAGCTGCATTTGCAATGCTATGGGGAACAGTATCAGCTGCATTCGGTGGTAGCCCCTCCGGCGGTTCTGGGTGTGGAACTAGGGCTGGCAGAGCCGCGATTTGCCCCACTGCCCGCTATTTTGCGTTCGCGCAGACAAGCACTGGAATGGCTGGCAGCGGAAGAAGAACCGCTGGCAACACAGGCTTACCTTGCCCTCGAACCGCAAAATGCCAGCCGTAAGGCGCAACAGTTGCATTCAGTAGATGAATTGGTTGCACTGTTAAATCTTGAGGTGGAAATAAAATGAAAGCGATAAATACCGCGATTATCCTGCGAGAAGAAGATATCGGTAGTGGGGCGTTAACCGTGTTGCTGGCGTCCTTGCAGAGCTGGTCAACCTCCGTCAACCTGGTCTTGTTAGCCGAAGAGGCGGCCCCTCACACGCTATCTTTACCCGAAGGATTGTCGACAGTCATGTGGTTTGACCGGCGCGATGCCAATGATGACCTGGGGCGGATGGCTACATCATTGACGCCAGTCCTGGCAGCATGCAGCCACCTGCTATTTTTGGAAGGGAAGGAGTTGCGTCCCTTGGCGGCCAGGTTGGCAGCGCTTCGTGGCTGTGACCTGATCGCAGACGTAACCCATCTCTTGTCTCCCGATAGCTGCCAGCGCCCGGTTTTTGCCGATCAGGCGTTATTGACTGTGCGTTCACTGGCGAAAAATCATGTTTGGACGTTACGTCGTCAGGCGTTCGATTCCGAACCATGCCCCCACGTTACCCAGCTTTACTCCATTGTGGCTTGCCCAGTTGCCAATACTGAAGAGACGCTCGTTGTTAGCGTACGCCATCCATCTGTAACTAGTCGCCCTCGGTTATCTCAGGCTGAGATTGTCATTGGCGGTGGGCGAGGCGCCGGGAAGCCACAGTTGGCCATGCTGAGCGATATTGCGGATAAATTGGGGGCCGCGTTAGGGGGAACACGCGCATTGGTGGATGCTGGCTTTTTCACCGAACAGGATCAAATCGGGCAAACTGGTGAGCATATTTCACCGCGCGTCTATCTCGCCTGCGGTATTTCTGGTGCGATACAACATGTTGCAGGGATAACGAACAGCAATATTATTATCGCTATTAATAACGATCCACAGGCGCCTATAATAAAACATTATGCAGATCATTATTTACTTGGTGACCTTTCTGAGGTGCTTCCTCGTTTATTGGCAAAACTATGAGTTAAGATAATTAAAGAATATTCTTAGTTTTTAGAGCATGTTTTTTGTTATCCGCCTCTTTCTTCATTAGTGAGAATGCACCATAGAGGTTTGGAATGCCCGTATCTGCCAGCAGATACGGCTGAGAAATATCCCATCAACTCTCTCTCTTTTCATGCTATTAATCCTAATTAGGTATTTTTTTCTGTAGTTTGGCGATACTATGGGTATCGCTTTCCTTTCCTGCGCGGCTCTCTGGGAGGGCTTTAAATATGTCGGTTTTTCACCCATTTTCGTTTTAGATCTCGCTATCATTTTTTATATTAAAAAATATGTGCTATATAGGTTTCTTATATAATAAACTCCGACTGATACAGTGATAAAACAACTGGTGGATTGTTCTATTTTGATTGCTTTGTTTACTATGAGGATGGCTAATAGTAAAGTCGAGTAATGATTTTTATAACATTGTTTTTTGTATGCTTTATCACAACAGCCATCCTAAATAGAACATACACGGGGATAAGGATATGTGGGTATGAGAGTATTGATGATTGACGACGATGTTGAGTTAGGCGAAACGATGAAGCCGGTTCTGCAAATGTATGCCATCGATCTTGATGTCGTGCATTCTCCAGAGGAAGGTTTAGAGCAAATGCAGGCGCATGTTTATGACCTGGTGTTGCTTGATGTCATGTTGCCACGTACCAATGGACTAGAACTTTGCCGTACTATCCGTAATTTGCCTGCTCCATTGTGTGATATCCCGGTGATTATGATCTCGGCCAGAACTGAGCTGGTAGATTTGGTGGTAGGGTTGGAAACCGGAGCCGATGATTACGTAGCCAAACCCTTTGAGCCACGTGAACTGATCGCCCGTATTAATGCGGTGCGGCGGCGCTTTACTGAAATTAAAATCGAGACACCGGTCGCGCCGAAGGGTTGCGATCAGATTTTGCTGAAAATAAACAATGATACGCTGCGTATTGATATTCCCCGAGCCCAAGCGTTTGTTAACGATCGGCTGTTGGATGTCACCTCCATGGAATTTGAAATTCTGCTGGCGCTAAGCAAGACGCCAAGTGAGGTATTAAGCAGGGAAGAGTTGTTGCAAAGATGCAATGGCAGTAATGCCATCTATTCGCGCGGTATTGTTGCCCTGGTTTATCGCCTGAGGAATAAAATACGTGCCGCGGGTGCACAGGTCGATTTTATTCGTACCGTGCGCAGCCGCGGTTATGCCGTCGTGGGTTATGTCAATTCGCTGTAAGCGCGTTGGAAACTGGCTGATGTTCCATCAGGGATGGTGGCGTTAATCCATACTTTTTGTACTGGGGAGATGGCAGCTTCCCGCCATCTCCCACCTCTCTGGGAAGGGTCCATCGTTAATGCGGGGAAACCGGCCAAGGGATGACAGTCCACGTCCAACCTGCTGCGGGTAGTCATTGCCCACAGCACGTCTTCATCGGATTGCAGGTTGATATCCTGATCGACAAACACCACCAGCTTGGTAAAAGGATTCAGCTTGACGATCTCGGTCGCTATTTTCTGCAGGCTTATCTGCTGGTTAAAACCGGGATAGAGGGCGATATACAGTAACAACATGCCTCCCCCCGCGTGGGTATAGCGCAGATCGGCGATGCCTTTGACAAATTCCTCTGGCAGCCCCAGCAGTGCGTTAAACGCGCCAGCAAGGCCTAATTGTATCGCTTGCTCACGGCCTGGCCCAATGAGTGCCGGATAGCTGCCACCGGTGCGTATGTGCATATGGCTGAGGGTAAACACCGCCAGGCCATTACTCGCCTTGCCGGGATAGCCAGCAAATTCAGGCATGCTGTATTGTGCTACCGCACTTTCATCGGCAAGCTCAGCGCCAAGCGTCCCTTCCAGAATGATTTCACTGTCGGCCAGGCAGCCAACGTTCTGGGTGCGGCAGGGAGCCAGGCGGATAGATGCGCCGGCTAGTGCGCCAGCAAAGGCCAGCTTGCTTAACCCCGCCGGCAGGGTGGCGGTGCTGAGTGATGAGGCAATCGCCGCGGCCGGTGGAATGCCAATGTTAATACTGACCGCCAGGGGCTGGCCCTGCTTCAGGCTATGTTGATGCAAGGCGGCTAATTGCCTGCCAGGCAGAATGGATACGCCAATTCTGTGCTCATCAAGGAGCCATAAGCGGTGGGCGGAAAGCGTACAGTTTTCCTGCTGGTCGTGCGCATAGATAAATCCTTGAGTGATGTAGGGACCGGCATCCTCGGGGGTATGGGTCAGTACCGGGAGCTGGTACAGATGGCCATAATGTGGATTTTCTGCGGGCATATCGTGCAGGCCGATGTGCTCGGGGGGCGCGGTATGCGCCATTAGCTGGCGCAGCGAAGCCCCGGTCAAATATTGCGGTAGATGGCGAATTTTTTTGCGTACCCGCTGTTCATTGCCAAAACACCCCATCAGCACCGGCAAGTGCCCCCCCTCGGTCACGTAACGCACGATGGGCTCGGCGCTTGCCCGCCCATACGCGGGCGGTCCGGCATAACGCCGGGCATAATCTGAGGCAATCGCATCCTGTGGCATGGGAATGGTGCGCTGCAGTATCGGAGCCCCCTTTAAAAAGCTACGCAGAGAAGTGGGGTGCTCTTTATTCTCAGGCTGTGGCATGCATAACCTCCTTGGCTTGAACCTGGCGGGTAGGCAGCAACATCATCATTGCGGGCATCAGGATGATGTCGATCAGCAGTGCGATAATGACGCCTGCCATCATCAGGCCGCCAAAGCTGCGGATATTGCTCATGTGCGAGAGCAGGAAAACGGAGAAGCTGAACATCACCACGACCGAAGTCATCATCAAGGCATTGCCGACCTCTTGCAGCGTCACTCTCAAGGCATCTTGCGGCTGTGGGTGGAATTGCAGGTTGTGGCGGTAGGTATAAAACATGTGTAACGTTTCATCCACGATCAGCCCGGTGAGGATCCCTCCGATCAGAATGGTGAACGTATCCATAGGAATATCGGCCACTGCCATGATCCCCAGCACCATGACATAAGGATAGATGTTAGGGATCATACTGAGGATACCCATCTTGAAACTTCTCAGGCAGTAGCACATCAGCACGGCGATAATCGCCAAGGTGATGAGGTAACTGCTCACCATATCGTCCAAGACCGCCTTGGAGGTGTTGGCCAACAGGCTGATCAGGCCGGTAACGTCTACCGTCGCCATACTGGCCAATTCGTGGCTGAAGATTTGGTCGACCTGTTCAGAGACTCCGCTGTAGAGCGTGGCTTCCAGCCACGGTACCAGGAAGGTAATACGCCCCTGGCTATAGTCGATGCTGGCATAGCGCATGATGGTGGAGTTGCCTTCGCCTTCCAGCAGGAAGAACTGTTCCCAAATTTGCTCCTGCGCAGGAATGACGCGATGCTGCGGATCGCCATCGTGCAGCGCCATATTCACCTCGTCCATAAAGGAAACCAGGCTGGTATGGCGGCCAATGGGAATATCGACCTCGTCATAAACGCGCTCAACCGCTCGCTGTATGGCTTTGAGCAATGGCTCACTGCGAAAATCGTACCCCTCTAGCGGCGTGACGATCAGTTCCAGATTCACCGTACCGTTGAAATTGTCATCGATAAACTCCGTTGCCTGGCGCACCGGATTTTCAGGGGCCAACCATAATAGAGAGTTATGAGAGAAACGTAGCTGCGGTAATTGGGCAAGGGTTGCAACCATTAACAGGGTAAATATCGCCACGGTTTTCTTCGGGTGATTGATCCCCAAACTGCCGATGGCCACTACCCAGCGGCTGGCTGTTGCCACGTTGGTGCGTTCGCTGCTGACATACCGCTGTGGTAGGAACGCCAGGGCCTGGGTCCCCCAGAACAGGGCAAAAAAGTAGCTGCTAAGCGTGACCAGCATACCGAAAATGCCCAGAGCGGCAATGGGAGCCAGATCGGAGGCCAGAAAACCCAGCAGGCCATCGGCACTGGTCAGGATGCTGAACAGGATCGGATGGTGAGTATGCTTCATGGCGTAAGTGAGCAGGTTGATGCGTGAGACGCCCGGTTTGCAGGCATTGGCGCTCGCCAACATAAAGTGAATATACACGCAGAGCATGATGGTCAGTGCCATCGGGATCAGGAACTGCGTGGGTGGAGTGATGGCGACGCCACAAATCGCCATCAAGGCCAGCATGGTCAGGATGCTGCTACCAAAGGCCAGCAGCGCACCAATCGTGATGACAACGCTGCGGAAAATAATGGCGATTGCCAACATGGCAATCAAGATACAGGCGATGGTAAAGCGGGGCATATCCTGCGAGATAATCTGGACGATTTCATTACTGACAATCGGGGCACCTGCGGTATGGATGATAAAATCCGGGCGGTTAAAACGCTGTGTCACTTCGGCGACTCTGTGGGATATTTCAGAGTATTCAGCCGAGCCAAGCAGCTCGCGGTTGACGCCTTGTTGGCTGCTGGAACCGCAGGTTTTGCCCACCGACGGATCGGCAACGCAGTCATGCTTGCTTGGCGTATAGCGATAAGGTTCGATGATGATGGCGGCGGTTTTACCAGACTTGTCGATAACGAAGTTTTGATAGAGGGGAGTGGAAAGTACCCGCTCCTTGAGCAACTGCGGATCCTTTCCCTCATGCAGCACGTTGCGCATCAACTCTTCGAGATACAGACCGCCATTTTCATACTCGACAAACGGAATGTTATAGAGACTGAATATTTCTGAAATGTAGGGAACCTCCTGCTGTAAAGCCAGATGGAGTTCCGAAAGCTTTTTGATAAATGGGGTAGTGAATACGTCATCGCCCGTTACGGTAATGACGACCCGGTTATCCTGACCAAACTGTTTGCGCAGTTGGTAATATTTCATTAAGGAAGGGTCTTCTTCATACATGAAAGCCTCTATCCGGCCATCATGCTGTAATTTAGGTAAACCATAGCCAACAAAACCGGCCACCAATAGCAGCAGTAATAGCCCACTCTTCAGACGATTAATCAGCACCCAATTGAGAAACGCGGTCATGGTGCGATCGATAAAATTAATTATCCACATTGCATTATCAATCCTTAATGAGAAATGACTCTGCCCGTGGCGCCGCCATAGCGGGCAGATTTAAGTAGAAGTGCTGCCGTTACGGTAATGTTTTTAAAGGGAAGCTAGGGGAGCGATAATCGCGCCAGGTGGATTGTGCATTACCTAGATCCTGGACGTCATACCAGCTTTCTGGCAGGGGCAGGTTGAAGCTTTCGCCATAAACCTGAAATGCCGATTGAGAAACTTTACGGCCATCCTTCAGAGTGGAAATCTGGTATTTTTCCGCGACGTAAACCCCATCGACCCAGCGCTGATCGGAGGTTTCAAATAGCCGCTGCTCATTGGGTGATTCGGCGTTAAACGCGCTGTATACCGGTAAGAAAGTCGCCTTTTCAACCCAGATCTCGCCGTCTTTCAGGCCGAGACGCAGTAATTCCTGCTCGTTGTTGGGCACGACGTGGATCTTATAGACCGGCAAGCCCTGATATTCTCCTTCCCCCAAGGATTTGCAATCATAATCACGCTCCATGCGGATCAGCATTTCGCCGATGTTCATATCGGAGCCGTAGAGGCGGCTGCTGAGATCTTTAGACTGCACCTCCAGCAGTTTCTTACTGGCGGGCAGATAGCGCCAAATCCGATCGGTTTTCCCTTCCTCCGTATAGTCAATGACATAAGATTCTGAATCTTTCAGCTCTGGCGGTGCCACCACGCGACTGCGCAGGATGCGATTAACGCCGGTATTCTGGTGGGTGGCGGTAATGGTGCGGGTCTTGACGTTGCCGTGTTCGTCGGTGATGACCATCTTGATCATGCGCCAACTGTTATATCCGTGGTAGCGGTTCTGAACGCCGAGCAAGACGTCGTTACAGCTTTTGACTTCCGGTAGCGGGGCGGCAACCGAATCTGGACTAAAAGTGGAGAGGCTGGCCAGTAGCGCAACGGTGAATAATGAAAGTAGCCGAGGTTTGCATTCCATCACAATAGTATTTCTCCTGTTTTGTGGGTTTATACTTGTCGCATTTCAAGTTGACGTACTCGCGGTAACCTGAAATTCATAGGACATATATTCCCAAGTGTTAAAAAGGGTGCGAGTGATTTTAATAGCGAGACTAACAATCTAGGAAAGATAAAACAAATGACTAAGTGTGTAATTCACTTTTTATGATTGCCATAACTTGCCATATTACGTGTGCTTTATTTTCATTTATCACAAAAAATGATGCTGATTAGCAGGCTGAATGCGATCGGCTCAGAGTCTTGTCATGATGTAAGGATGTAATTTGTGATGTATTGTTATTAATGAGTCTCTAAAAATAGATAATGATTTACTCAGTGTTGTTTATCCGGCGTATGCTGATGGTTTTGGGATGTCACGTCATTTTGTAGGAACTCATCAATGAAAATAAAAATATGCGGGGCTACTCAACTCGATGAAATCGATATAGCCAACCAGTGTGCGGTTGATTATCTCGGTCTGTGGACAGGTATAGAACAACATCCGCGCACGTTGTCGGAAAATAGGTTGGCCCAGTTGGCAATGGCCTGTAATGGCCCGCAGCCAGTGGCGGTGTGTGTCAAACCCTCTTACCCGGCACTAGGCGAAATGTTGCAGCGTTGCGCTATCGAATGGCTACAACTGCATGGCTTTACCCCACCCAGTGAAGTTGCGCGGCTGAAAACACAGCGGCTGAAAATTATCAAGACTTTACATGTCAGCGATAGCGGCGATTGCCCAGAATTACGTTGGTTACCTGATTACGATGCCGCCGGAGTCGATGTGTACCTCATCGATCGTTTTGTCGATCGTCAGCGGCTTGGCAGCACAGGTCAGGCACTTCCGCGAACGGTGATTGAGACGCTGCTTGCCAGGTTGGCAGGGCGACGAATCTGGCTGGCGGGTGGGATCACGGCAACCACCATTGGCGAATTTGCCACTCTCGGCGGCATTGAGGCGTTGGATATCGACAGTGCGGCCCGCAGTAATGGGCTTATCGGTGAGCCACTGCGTGAGTTGGTGCAGGCCTTCGACCAAGGGAGGGGGGAGAAATGACTGAACATCTACAGCCATTGGCCCCTCTACATCAGCGGGCACTTTGCCTGTTGTTGATGGCGGGTGACGGGGGGTTGGCCCAAACTCGCGATCTGCTGAACTGTTGCGTCGAAAGCGGCGTCGATGCGGTGGAACTTTGTGCGCCGTTTCCCAATGCTTTCACCGATGGTGAAACCGTCCGGCAAGCGCACCGCAGAGCATTGGATCAAGGAGTGGTGTGGCAAGATCTGCTGCCCTTGATTGCCGAATTTTCCTCCCGTATCCGCATTGTTGCACTGCTCGATTACAGCCACGTGTTGGCCCGGCAAGACATCGCCAACGTACTGCAACAACTACGCGATGCCGGGGCGGCCGCCATCTTGCCTCATGGGTTACCGCCCCGTTCCCGTACCACTTTTTATAGCGCAGCGGCCGGTGCAGGGCTGCCGGTGGTCGGCACACTGTATCCGCAAAGCAGCGATGCGGTGCGCGGTGAGGTGTTACAGCAGTCAGGTGGTTTTATTTATCTGGTATCCCATTTTGGCCGCTCCGGCGCTGCTGCACCGGATCCGCAGCAGATACGTCATGAAATAGCACGGCTGAAAGCGGAAACCCAACTACCGATAGCGCTGGGTTTTGGTTTGAAAAGCGCGGCCGACGTTACCGCCGCTTTTGAGCTGGGGGCAGATATGGCGATAGTTGGCAGCCAGGCTTGCGCCGAGGTAGCCGATGCCGCGGCCAAGGGGCAGAGCGCAACGCTCGCATTAAAAACTTATATCAGTCTATTAAATCAAGGAGAGAAGCATGCTTGAAACACCAGGATTGCGTCAACGAACGGAAAACCAGGTACTGACCCAGATACGCTGTGCTAATGACGAAGCTGTCGCGCAGTTGCTGATTAATCAGAAACATCGTTTTTTCTTCGATCATCCACAAGACCATGTTCCGGGGCTGCTACTGCTGGAGGGTGGGCATCAACTGGCCGAACGGCTATTGCCGCAGGGCGAGTGGCTCGCCAGCGAGGTACAGGCGGGGTTCACCAAATACTGCCTGTTCGACAGCCCGGTTGAAGTCCACGCCAAACGTTCGGCTTTGGAAGCGGGTTGGCAATGTGACATCACCATTACGCAGCGCCAAGAGGTGCGTGCCACCCTGCATTGGGTCTTTACACCGTTGCCGTCAGCGCGCTTGATACAGCTGCACAGCACCGCAGAGGCTCCTGTCGATAAGGCTCAGGTGAATAAAAAACGCCTGGAAAACGTGATGATTGGTCAGCCCTATGCGTTTGGTCAAGGCGGCCATGAATGTCACGCCCTGTTGCCCCATTCAGCCAACCTGTTGGCGGACAGCCGCCAGCAAACGCACCCACTCTACCTGCTAGAGGCGTTTATGCAGCTACAGCGTTGCTTGAATCATGCGCAACCCGTCCGGCTACGCGATATTTTACTTGGCGTTAGCATGCAGGTCTTGCAGCCATTGGCCGTTGGCAGCGCTTTCCATATGCAGATGGATCAGCAGCAGGATAGTGGTGAAGGGCGTCACTTTAGCCGAGGGGCAGATCTGTGGGCGGCAGGTCAGCTTTTTGCCCGCTGTGACATGCATAGCGGCCGTATTCAACGCAATAAAAATAAACTGGCACAGGAGAGCTCGGCCGCATGAAAACAGTACATATTATCGGTGCCGGCATCGCCGGGTTAGGGGCTGCGCATTTTTTAGCGGCACAAGGGATCCAGAGCGTGGTTTATGAAGCCTCAGACCATATCGGTGGCCGCGCTGCAGGCAGTATTGAGGAAGGAACGCTGTTTGAAGTCGGCGGTAAGAACTTCTCTTCGCAGTGGCCCCGTTTCAATGCGCTGCTCAAAGAGTTCAATATTCACGAGCATGACGCACAACATCCTGACTTTCATATTGTGCTCAAGGACCAACTGGTGAAGCTGGACAAGAGCCGCACGCTGAGCGGCGATTTGCGGCTGGCCATGCAGCTGGGGTTGCGTGGATCGTTACAGCTAAAAGATTTTCTTGGTTACTCACGCAAGCATGCCGATGAGCTGAATTATACCAACGGGCTGATCCAGCAGGTGGAGCATAAATGGGATCATAAACCCGTCTCGGCTCATTTTGCCCCTTCGCTGGTGGCCGGGCCGATGCGTATGTTCTCGATCATTATGGGAGCCGCAGAGCCAGAGGAAGTTTACCCTTCCTTGCTGACGTTATTTACCGCCGGTTTTGCTAAAGGCCAACATTTCGCGATCCAGGGGGGCATCCAGCGTTTTCACCAAGGGCTGGCCAACAATAAAAACATCCGTCTTGGCGAGCGGGTTGAGCGTATTCAGATTGAGCAAGGCAAAGTCACCGGGCTGGTGGTTAACGGTGCCGATGGGGAAAAGCGGATTGACGCTGATGCGGTCATTTCTGCCGTGCCCGCGCACGTTTTCAAACGGCTCCTGGTGCTGCCAGAACAGGCTCAGGCCGCCTGCGATAGCATTCGCTATTTCCCATTGGCGATGATCAATGCTCGTTACGATCGCCCGGTATTCCGTGATGGGGTCAACTCCATTATGTTTGAACCCGGTTCGGTGCTGGGCCACTGCTCAGCCAACCGGCTCTATCAGCCGGAACAGGTTAGATTCACGCTGTCAGGTGCGGCTGCGCGCAAGGTCTTGCATCAGTCTGATGAGGCCCTCATCGCTTTGGCCGAAGCCGAATTTTCTCGCCGGATGCCTATCACTGGGCAGTTGGTGACTGCGCGAGTGACGCGTCATATAGGTGGGATTTGCGCCTATGCGCCTAACTTTACCCGTGTCAAAGCGGAGCTGTTAGCCGGTGTGGATCACATTGCCGGTCTGGCGATTGCAGGCGATTATCTGGAAGGGCATACGATGGAAGGGTGTTTACACTCGGCTGAGCTGGCGTCACAGCGTATCGGTCGCTATCTGGCCATGTAGGCTATTCGCAGTACAGGTTGTTAGGTAGGGCCCTGCGGGGCCCTCTCTATTGGCTCAATGATTGACCGCATCTTTAATCAGCGAGTTTTGTCGGTAGCGCTTTCCTTCGGCGTTGAACATCTTTGGATGCAGCTCGCGCAAGCCAGCGTTCAGCCAGTCGAAAGGCAGGTCGGCAAAGCTGCCGTGATGCTTCACAAACTCCATGTATTTGTTGCCTAGCTCGTCAAAAGGATGGTGCATGCTGTCACGATAGCCATCGAATTCCAGCGGCATCATTTTGTACAGCAGACAGAGCTGTTTGTTGAATACCGGCGTCGTTTTTAGCCAGTTCTCGCCGTCTAGGCAAAGCTCTACCAGACAGTGAAAATGGAAGACATCACCGCCTACGTACTCACGCAGGCGGGGGGAGCTGAGATGGTTGCGCACGTCGGCAAACCATAGCCGGGCAGGGACACCAATGGCGCGCAGTGTGGCACAATAGAGCAGCGATTTATGGATGCACATGCCGCTGGCAGCATTGACAACGCTGCTGGCGCGCAGGCCCTCGGCGTCCATGGCAGCATCGTAGACGTCGTAGCGGATTTGGTCGCGCACACCGTAATATAAGGCGATCGCCTGTGCGCGTTTATCACGTACGTTGGGCGGCAATATCCGCTCGATAAATGCCTGAACGGCAGCAGCGTTAAAATCCAAAAATGGCGTGGCTGCAAGATAATTGATATTAGTTGGCATCTTCATCCTCTTTGCTGTGGGTTGATTCGAAGGCGTTGGGAAAGGCAATTAATACGCTGGTGCCTTGGCCCTCGGTACTTTCAATCACTAACTTTCCATGTAATCCATCAACAATGGTTTTACAGATATACAGACCGAGTCCATAGCCGCCAGATTCACGTTGACGCGATTGGTCGGCCCGCCAGAAAGGCTCGGTCAGGAACGGCAGTTGATCTTCGGCAATGCCAATACCTCGATCGGTCACATTGATGTGCAAACCGCCCTTTTTGTCATCAACGGTGACGGTAACGGGATTTGACTTGCCGTAAAATACGGCATTGCCGATCAGATTACGCATTAGCACCACCATCATGGTCGGATGGCTGTAAAACGTGGTGGCCGTGGTGTTAATCACTATTTCAATCGGGCTTTTGCCATTCTGTTGCTCAGCGACGATCTCGTTGAAAAAGCTCGCCAGATCGATTTTTCGCAGGCGGATCTCGCCTTCACCGGCCTGGGTTTTCTCGGTGTATAAAATGGCATCCAGAATACGCTCCACGTTCACGATATCCCCGAGGATCGCCAACCGCAGTGGCTCATCGGTAATCAGATCCTTGCGCACCTTCAGGCGTGCCAACGGGGTACGCACTTCGTGGGGGATCGCCAGCAGCATATGGCGGCGGGCTTCATGAATATGATTGATGCGATGTAGCATCTTGTTGAAGCTGTCCGCCAGGGTGTGATATTCACCATAGGTTCGTTCAAGGGGGATGCGATACTTGAGATCGCCTTTATCCGCATGTCTGACCCCACGGCGCAGCTCAATGAACGGCCGTGTCAGCAGATGAATAGAGTAGAAATTAACCAGTAATATCAGAATGATGGCTGCGGCAACCCAGCCAAGCAGGCCTAGCGCCTGGGAGGATAATGAGCGGCCAAACAGGGGCAGCACAACGAAATTGCCATTGCTGTAAGCAGCGGCCATGTACTGATCGTCATTGGCCGTTATGGCGATGCCATCAGGGTCGCTTAACGTCATGGCTAACAGGGGTTGGTAAGACTGATACTCGGGGGCATACATTTTGCTTTGTGGGATGACTTCCAGCTGAATGCCATCTACTGTCATACTGGCTAGCTGCGCCGGCGTTTTATTCATCACCAGATTGGAAAATAGCGTCTTGGCCAAATATCTCCGTGGATGTTCATCGGCAACACGCTGCAAAGAAAACACCAGTACGGCAACTAATGCACAGGTTGATACCACCGTATTGAGTAACAGCATGGAAAATACGGTTCGGGAAGAAAACCATTTACACATTTAAGTCAGTCCTTTGTTTCGGCTCCGGGGGACATAATTCGCCGTGCAGCATATAGCCGTGAGAGCGCACGGTATAGATGAAGTCCTCATCCGCAGTAATAGTGCGGATTTTGGTCCTGATACGATAAATTAACGCATCAATACTACGTGTTGCCTGATGCTCATCAGAGGATATCTGTTTTTCAAACTCCGTGCGTAAACAGATTTTGCCTGGTATCTGGATCAGCTTGGCCAAAATACCCATTTCGCTGGAGGTGAGATTGAGCTGACGCCCATTCACCGTCACCCAGGCTTGCGCCATATTCAGTGAAAGTTGGTGCTGGCCAAGTATGACCGATTTTTGGGTTGGGGGGGATACCAGAGTCTGCACCCGATTGCGTCGTAGCACGGCAGAAATACGGGCTACCAACTCGCGAGGTTCAAAAGGTTTACTCACGTAGTCGTCGGCCCCGGCCTCCAAACCCGCGATCATATTGGCGATTTCATTGCGCGCGGTCAGCATGATTAGCGGCGTTTTCTTATTGAGGTGCTCGTGACTTCTCAATCGACGACAAAGTTCAAAACCGCTCATATCGGGCAGCATAATATCCAACAGGATCAGGTCGAATGGCCGCTGATAGATTAATTCCAGCGCTTGGGAGGGAACATGGCAGATTGACAGGTTAATGTTATACCGTGTCATCTGTTGCTGAAGCAGGCGCGAGAGTTCAATATCATCATCAATCAGTAATATTTCCACCGTGCTCTCCACGATTAAAGAGTATAAATAAATGACAACATCCAACCGTCTTTACGCCCGGCGGCACCGTAAATGGTATTGCTGTTGCCAAAGTAGTGGTAACCCTGCAGATCGATACGCATGTTGGGCTGGAACGGCGCGCTGAAGGTGAGCTGGCCGAAACCACTGCCATCCATCGGCGTTACCGTGGTGATAAAGGAAAGATCGTTGTCGCCCCAAAAATCGTTCCAAGCCAGGCGGCCGAAAAATTGTTGCTCGGCCAAAGGTTCCTGCTTGGTACCGGCCAGTAACGCGATGCTGCGCGCCTGGCGGCTTCCCTGGGCGACGGCGCTGCGCCATGACCCGAGCTGTGACTGTTTAAGCCCGGCCTCGTTAATGTGATATTCAACGCTCAGCGCCACGTCTTCATTGCCAACGATGCTGTCAGGTATTGACCAGGTGAATCCGCTGGCCAACTGGTTATAAAACCGCATATCACCCTGGCCGGATCGCGTGGCCTCATCCGTCAGGCTCTGCCGCCGTTGACCAAACCATTCGCTGTATAACACCAGATTATCCAGTGCTGCCAGGCTAATCTCGCCTCCGAGGCTGGGCTGATCGGTTTGATACAGCGAATTTACCGCCAGCGACAGGTTATTCCAGGACGTGGGGGACGGTGCGAACTTAACAAAAACCGCATCCTGGTTATTGGTGCGATCCAGGCCCAGGCCGACAACGTCGCTATTACTGGCGACGGTATCGGATTTGGCATGCAGGTTTGGCCGGTAGCCAAAGCTCAGCACGCTTTCTTCATTCAGCCAGATCCCTTCCAGGGCAACCACACCAAGGCGATCTTCACGACGATCGGCCGTATCAAGGCTTTCGAAGATCACCTGACTGTTATCCTTGAACCAGTCAGTTGGGTTAAAACCGCTGGCGACACCGTTACGAATATTGGTGCGTCCAGCCACCCAGCGCCAGGAGGAGGAAGGGTTATAGCTGAAGGCGAGCGATTGAACATCCAGGCGGATATTGTTCTCCGCCCGGTAGTTTTCCCGGCTGTTACCCTGGGTACGTAGCTTGGTATTGAGCTCAATGCCCAGGGGGCCGCTGATGTCGCTTTGGCCATATATGCGGGCGGCGAGGCGCCCGCTGGTGATGGCGCTATCGTGCCGTTGCCAATCGGCCATGGCCTGGCTTTTCAGTTCCAGGCTAAATGGCCCTAATGGGCGGTGATGCAGGGCTGCCAACGGTTCCTGGGCCGAGCTCGGCAATGTTGGGACATTGTCGTTGGCCTGCGCCATCAGGCTCAAGCAGGCACTGCCCAGATAAACGAGCGATCTGGTTAGACTCATCAGCCCTCCTGTGACGTAAAGTGAGAAAGCCATTCTTTGTTAAACCAGGACAGCGGCAGATCTTTCTGCCGATAGTCGCTCATTTGCATCAGCGTGATTTTGTTGGGGTTGAACCCGTCGCCAATGACCACTTCTGTTGGGCGAACGGTGCCAAAAACCGGTTGCCAGTTGCGATACCAGGCGACCTTCAGCAATTTCCCGCTGTTACCGTAGAATTTACCCTTCAGTGGCCGATCGTTTTCTTTATCAACCCACAACTCGACCTTCTTGTACGGGGCAAAATCGTTGGTGGAACTCAGTTGCAGTTTCCAGGCCGGGCGCAGGTTGCGGTCGCCGTCGGTTATCGTCTCCTCACCCTCCATGACAGCTGCATAATCGAGGGTAAAGTTAGAGGTGATCACGTCCCCATTGGAGGCATTGCCAAGCAGGCGTTGGCGTGGCGACATACGTACCGAGGCCTTGGATTTTGGATCGTAGAACCACAGAATATTGTCGTTACGCAGCAACAACTTTCCCCGATCGTTATTGGGTTCGTTCATATGCACGATGGTCAGGAATTGCCCATTGGTATTCTGCCGCGAGTGGGTAGTGACCCGGTTCTGGTCGGTCAGTTTGTTATTCTCATACAGCTTGAGCGAGACGTTCACCACAAACGAAGTCTGTGGATTACGGATTTCATCCGATCGCTGCAGGATGTCCTGTGCCTGATCGGCCCGTACTGACGTGCTGCAAAGTGAGGCGATCACGCAGCTCAGATAGAAAGATTTCAGCATTATTTTGCGCATGGATAACCTCTGTTTATCAGACATGATGGATGGCAGAAATGATGTTCATGCGTGAGGCTTTATAGGTTGGCCAAATGGCGGCGAACACCGAAAGCACAAACAGGAAGCCCATAATGCCGAACACCAGCTGTGGATTTTCCAGGATCATCAGCTTGATCGTCAGCGGTGTCGCGTTGCTGGGCGGCGTCCAGTGGAGCTGCATGCTGTTGATGAGGGTGCTGAATACCAGCGTCATGATCAGGGCGGTAACGATACCGAATAAGCCCATCAGTGCACTTTCCGACATAAACATCCGCATAATGAAACTACGGCGGAAGCCCATGGCCCGGATAGTGCCAATCTCGCCAACGCGCTCCATCACCGTCAGATTGATGGTGTTGGTAATGGTAAAGATGATGACCACGCCAAGGAACAGCGATACCACACCGAAAATAAAGGAGAACATGTTGAAAACGCGATCGAAAGAGGGATCAACTTCGCCGAAATGTAACACTTCTAACGGCATCCCACTGGCATCCAGTTTCTGCTGAATATGCTGCTTGATCTGTTCTACCTGATTGGGATCGTGTAATTGCACCAGCATTACAGTGGCGCGGGGTTGATCGCCGTACAACAGTTCGCGAGCCAGATCGAAATTCATCATCACGAAAGCGTTATCCAGAGAGCGCATCGCCTGAACCTGCGCCTGATTGACATACACGCTGACGATGTTTGGTGCGCCTTCGGTACTGGCTGCCAACAGATTCAGCAGTGGCCCTCTTGTCACGTCGGTCTGTTGGTTGAGCTGCTCTTTGTCCTCGCTGGACATCAGGTTGCTGACGTCGATCTGCTCATCGGAAATCGTTTTGTTCAAGCGCGGTGGATCTTCACAATCGGCAATGTTCAAGGGTTTGCACAACCCAAGCTGGCGTGCCATACCCACACCGATGACGGCACCGTCATGTTGACCGGCTATCAGGCCGGTTGGCGGGCTGGATACCTGCACATTCCATCCATCCCAGGTACGCATCTTGTCGATATCCTGCGGGAGGATCCCGCGGCCAATGAAGGTTTTGCTATTATCGGTGGCAACCACCCCGGCGATGCCCGCTAAAGAGATTTGCGGTGTGATAATGGCAATCTGTTTGCGCAGTTCTGGATCGCTAAGCAACAGGTCAGTAACGGCCTGATAGTCGCTGATGGTGTAGCTGTCCGGATCGGCAGCGCCGTATTGCAGATACCCTTTCTGGTAGATCTGCAACTGGCCCTGATCCTGGATCAGCCCGGTCTGCACGCCAAAATAGACCGAGGTGACAAAGCCGCCGAACAGCATCATCGCCAGGCCACCAATGCCGATAGAGATGATGGTAATAAATGAACGGTGGCCGTTCTTCAGCAAATTGCGCAGTGCTATCAGCCAGATCATTGCAGACCTCCGATATCTTGTAGTTTCCCATCCACGATGTGGATTAACCGGCCCGACTCGCTAAGCAGGTTTTCGTTATGGGTACAAATGACGAAGCTGGTAGCAAACTGGCTGCGCATCTCCAACATCAAATTGATGATTTCATCAGAGGTGGCGGAATCCAGATTGGCGGTCGGCTCATCGGCAATGACCAGTTCAGGCGTGGTCACCAGCGCGCGGGCGATGGCGACACGTTGGCGTTGGCCGCCGCTGATCTCGCCGAGACGGCGGTTGGTGAAGTCCTTGAGCCCGACCGCTTCCAGGTAATATTCGGCCTTTGCACGGCGTTCCTGGCGCGACAGGTTATGGCGCAATAACGGAAACTCAACGTTTTCCCGCACGGAAAGCACCGGGATCAGATTGAAAGACTGGAAAATGAAACCAATGTGCTGAGAACGAAAATCGGCAGCCTGGTCATCATTCATCAGCAGCACGTCCTGACCCAGAAGGGTGATTTTTCCCTCGTCGGGCCTATCCAACATGCCAAGCATATTTAAAAAGGTGGACTTGCCACTGCCTGAGGGACCATAAACAAACGTTATTTCCCCTTTAGGGATCGAGCATTCAGCATTGTTTATTGCGGTAAATTGATAACCATCCATGTTGTATTTTTTTACAACAGAATGGAATGTCGCGATATTTTCACCTACCGGAGGGCGAACAATCCGGTTGGCCGTCCTTGCAGATGAGGGCGTTGCTAGGCTCATCGTTCTTTTCCTTTGTTATTTGGGTGTGCCTATTAGAAAACGTGGCACACACTAATACAATGAATGCTCAGTGATGTTAAATATTAAAATAATAACGTCAAACAATTCTTAACTATCAACTATGTATTTGTTTTTATTGAAAAAAGTTGTTATCTCTGGGTTCTTTTTATAGGATTTTTATTTTGCCAGTGATAAATGACGTATTTTCTGTGATTTATTGTCACTTTTGTTTTATGCGAAAAAATAAAGAGACATTATCATTGGTAACATTGCGGGTTTGTTTGATTAACCCCTGCGGTAAACGGTGTTTGTTATGGACTTTTATTCATTAATGGTATCTTTTGTGATTGTTGAACATGCAAAAAAACACATCGTGATGTTTATTTTAATTACACTAATGAAATCCTGATACTAGGCATGGCAATAAAACTAATAATAACCTTTATCTAAATCAGTTAACGAGGGTGGGTTGATTTTATTATGATGGAAAGAATAGTAATTACCGGTACGGCAAGTATTTTACCGGAAAAGATACCGCACCTGGACGTGGAAAATGCCGCCTGTCGCACCACGACCTTTTCTCCTGCCAAGGAAATGGAACATCGGCGTCAGACGGTGGTTTCGACTCAATTATTACAGCTATGCCAGCAGCTCTTTCGTGACGCAGGGTTGGACGGCGTCAATGTGGCCGGAGAGGAAACCGGCCTGGTTTCCGGGGCTTATTATGGCTGCATGAGTGTGACTCAAGGCATTCTGACGGCCCTGCACCAAAAAGGTCCGCGCGGCGTGGATGCTATCGAATTTGCCAAGGCCACCCACAGCTTTCCCCTTTCGGCCGTCAGTATTGCGTTTTCCCTACTGGGGCCGGCAGCGGCTGTCGTTTCGGATGAGCTTGCCTCCCTGGATGCGCTGATGATGGCCAGAGACTGGCTGTTGGCGGAGCGTTGTCAGCGCGTGATAGTGGTGGGATATGAACACTTTTCGCCGTTGTTACAGGCCCATCTGGGCCATCTGGCCAGCGAGGGGCACTATTGCGACAACCTGAGCGTGGTGATGCTTGAAACACAAAGCAGTGCGCTGGCGCGCGGTGCTGCCATACGGGCAGAAGTGCTTGGCCTGAAGCGTTTTTCCGGCTCGCTCGAAAAAATGACGCGTCAGTGGGGAACCGAGCTACAACAGCTTGGTGCAGGCACCGAAGCCTGTCACGTTCTCTCTGTCAGCTCCCCCCAGCCCGCAGCAAGGTCGCTTGAACAGGCGATCGGTAGCCATTATTCGCGTTCTCATCATCAACGTAGCGAAGCCCCGCAGGTCTTGGGGGCAACGGCGGTATTGCAGTTGGCGAACATGGTTCAAGCCTCACTGGCGGGGGAATGGGTGTTAAATACCTTTGCGACGGCGGGGGGCGGAATGCTCCATCTGCGACTGGATCCACTATGAAAAAACAGATGAAACAAAAAACGGTAGCGGTAATGGGGCTTGGCACATTGACCCGCGATGCGGTTGGCCTGTCAGCATTATGGCAGCATCTGCTCGCCGGTGCGGCATTGCCAGCAGTACCCACGCATTTCGACAGCGCCGGTTTTCGCTCACAGCATGCTTATACCGTCGATCCTCAGGCGCTGTGGCAACAGGTGCTGCAGGCATCCTGGCCAACCGACGCAGAATGCTATCAGCGCTTGCCCTGTTCCGGCTATGGCTGGTTGGCGGCTCAGGAAGCGCTGCAGCAGGCGGGGATCGATGAAACATTGCGTGGGCAGATGGGGATCAGTATGGCGACCACCAGCGGTGGCACCATGGATCGGTTTGCTGACAGTGCCGCCGCAGAGGATACGCAATATGCAGCACTGTCAGGCGCGGCGGGCTTATTGGCGCAGCTGTTGCACATGGGTGGGCCGGTCAGCGTGTTTTCTTGTGCCTGTATCAGCAGCGTAGCCGCGTTTAGTCATGCATTCGAACGTATTCGGCAGGGCGATACGCCATTGATGCTGGTGGGAGGATGTGACCAGGTACGCGAGGCCGATTTTGCCGGTTTTAATGCACTGCGCGCCATTGCGCCAGATGCCTGCCGCCCGTTTGACAACCAACGCAAAGGGATGGTGATGGGGGACGGTGCCGCGATGATGGTGCTGGAAGATCTGGATCACGCACTGGCGCGCGGTGCCACACCGTTGGCCATTTTCCGCAGCTGTGGGCTGGCGGCAGATGGCCATCATCTGACCGCGCCGATCCCCGACGGGCTGGTACGGGCCATGCGCCAGGCTTTGCGCTGTGTGGGTGATGAACGCCCGGGTTACATCAACTGCCACGGCACGGGTACCCAGGCTAATGACAGCAACGAACTGCTGGCGATGCAGCAGGTATTTGGCAATGAGCCGAGCCAACTGGCGATCAGTTCTACCAAAAGCGGCACCGGCCATTTATTGGGCAGTGCTGGCGCATTGGAAGCCGTGCTGTCGATAAAGATCCTGCTTGAGCAGTGCGTTCCGCCGATGGCTACCTGCCAGTCGCCGATGAGTGAAATGAATTTCCGCCTGCCAGGACTTGCCCATTCGTTACCGCTCAGCACCTCTATGGTGATGAGTAACTCGCTAGGGTTTGGTGGCCTTAATGGCAGCCTGATTTTTTCACACTACCAGGAGTGAGTGCTAGATGATGGATACATCAATGACCGAAGACCAATTTGTTGCCTTGCTGGCAGGAATTGAAGCATGGAGCCAGCCAATCAACCAAGGATGGCTGGAAGATGACCTGCAAGGGCGCTTTGGCCATCAACGTTGGGAACTGCTGAAAACCGGCGGTTTGACCGGGCTGCTTACCAGCCAGGCTGCGGGGGGACTGGGATTGAATGCACTCCAGGCAGCACGTTTCATGTCCTGCTTTGGTGAGCATTGCCTGGATGGCGGGCTGAGTTTTGCACTCTGCACCCACCTGTGCAGCACCAGCCTGCCGGTTGAGCGATTCGGCTCCCCAGCGCTACGTGAACGCCTGCTGCCGGGGATCGTGTCCGGTGAGCTGATTGGCGCACATGCCATTACCGAAGCTGAGAGTGGCTCCGACGCTTTTGCGATGAGCACCCAGGCGGTGGAGCATGAAGGCGGCTGGTTACTTAACGGTAGCAAAATTTTCGTTTCCAACGGCCCGATAGCCGATCATATCGTGGTTTATGCCTGTACCGACCGCCAGCGGGGCACACTGGGGGGGTTTAGCGCCTTTGTAGTTGATGTCCGCAGCCCTGGCGTGGTCGTTGGTCCTGCCAGCCACAAGATGGGGCTCAAGACCTCGCCGCTCAGCGATATTTATCTGACCGATGTCTTTGTCGCCCAGGAACAGCTGTTGGGTAAGCCGGGGATGGGCTTTGCCATCCTGGATTTTGTCATGAAATGGGAAGTACTGTGCGTTTTTGCCTGCCAGGTCGGAGAGATGAAACGACGCCTGGCGCAATGCTTGCAGCAGGCGAAAACCAGAACGCAATTCGGTAAGCCTATAGGCCAAAATCAGGCGGTTTCCCATCGCCTGGTCAATATGCACTTGCAGGTAGAAACGGCGCAATATTGGCTGCACCGTGCCGCCGAGGCATTACACACGGGCAAAAATACGGCGGGTGATATTGCCGCCGCCAAGCTGGTGATCAGTGAGAGCAACGTTGCGACGGCTCTGGACGCGGTGACGCTGTTTGGCGGGGCTGGCTATATGGCGGAAATGGGCATTGAAAAACAGCTACGTGACGCCGTTGGGGGCGTGATTTACTCCGGAACTTCAGACATCCAGCGCAACCGCCTGGCAACGATGCTGGGGTTGTAATGATGAGCGAATTCTTACCACAGCATTTGGCCGATTGGGTCATGAATGCCAACGATCCCCTGGCAACAGCGGTGATCTGCGGCGATGGATCCTGTAGTTACCAGCAACTGGCAGACGGCGCACGATCGTTGGCAGCTGCGCTGCCGCCATTATCCGCAGAAAATCCGCGCTGTGTGCTGATAATGAAAAAAAGCATTGCCGCATTACAGGCAACGCTTGGTGTACTAAGCCTGGGGGGATGCTACGTCCCGCTGGATGCCGCCTATCCCGCCGAACGGCTAAGACCCATTTTGGCCACCCTCCAGCCTGCGGCGGTGGTGGTGGATGCCCAGACGGAAGCCGTAGTAGGGCCGTTGGCCACCGCGTTGGGTTTGCCTATGGTGAACATGGACGCGCCGCAGTCCTGCTGGAGCGAGAGTAAACCACCGCTGCAACAGCCATTGGCGGCCATTCTGCATACCTCCGGCTCAACCGGCCAGCCGAAGTCGGTGCACATCGGCGCCGCCCAGATCGAGGCATTTACCGGGTGGGTCGCGGAGGCTTTCACTCCCGCGCCGGGAGATCGGTTACTCAACCATGCGCCATTAGCCTTTGATCTGACCTTCCTCGATCTTTTTGCGGTGTTTCGCAGTGGGGCAACTCTGTTGCTTACCCGGGAGAACGAAGCGAGCAGCGGAGCACGACTGAACCAGATTTGTCTGGATCAGCAAGCTACCCACTGGCATTCCACACCGACCTCACTGCGGCTGCTGTTGGCGCACGATGAGCAGGCGCGTTATCCCGCGATGCGTACGGTGCTGTTTGCCGGGGAACCGATGCCTGGCGAGCTGTTGACCAAACTGATCGCGCTATTTCCCAACGCCGAGTTTTATAACATCTACGGCAGCAGCGAGACGAATGACACCTTCTGCTATCACTGCCCGAAAACGCCGCTCAGCGGCACCGTACCTCTGGGTTATCCATTGGCGTATACCGAGTGGTTGCTGCTGGATGAGCACCAGCAGCCGGTCACCGATGAGCGGGAAGGCGAGCTGTGGGTGCATTGCCCAACGTTGATGACGGGCTATGGTGAAGAGGCCTTAAACCGGCAGGTATTTCGGCAGTTTGCGGGTAAACGCTTTTTCTGCACCCGCGATCGCGTCCGTATCGACGGTTCAGGCATGTTCCATTTTCTCGGGCGCAGCGACTGGATAGTCAAATTGAATGGCTTCCGTGTTGACCTGCTCGACGTGGAACAGAATGCCTTGCGCTGCGGCTGGCTGGACGAAGCCGTCGCTTTTGTCACCGAGCGTGATGGAGAGCGTCACCTGGAAATGGCCGTATACGGTGCCGCAGTGCAGAGCATGCTGCAACTGCGCCAACATCTGGCGCGCTACCTGCCGCCCTATGCATTACCCCGGCGCTACCATGTGCACTCAACGCCACTGGCCAAAAACAGTAACGGCAAGCTGTGCCGCCGCAGTGTCGGGATGAAAGTTAATCAAAGCTTCGGCCAATCCTAATCACTATCAAGTTGGTACGGCCTTCTGCTGTGCCATAACCAAAACGGAGAGAGAGACATGAATGTTAAAGCGATTATTGCCCGTTTTTTAAACGAGGAATTTGCACCGGATATCCAACCTGAAGAGTTTGAAGAAAACATGAACCTGGTGGACTTCGGCATTATTGACAGCCTGGGGGTATTAAAGCTGGTGGCCTGGTTGGAAAGCGATTTTGGCATCGTGGTGCAGCCGGAGGAATTGAACGTCGAGCAGTTCAGCTCACTGGGTGCCATTGCCGGGTTCGTCGATGGCAAACTCAAGTTAACGGTGAATACCTGAGCGGCATTTGCCCATGATAAGGAGGCGTAAATGGTAGCTCGGGAAGCGTTTCTCACGGCATTAACACGCCAGCAAAACCTCAACGTGGAGGAGATGATTGAGTTCTGGCGTCAGGTAGATCATGGGGAGCAATCCCCGCAGGGGGTGCTGGCGGTTTTGAGTGCCCTCTCGAGCCGGCCATTGGAGGTTGATATTGCGGTGGCGTTCTTGCGTTACCTGCAACAGGCCTATCCGAAAACGGCACTTCGGGCCGCAGAAAATGCGGTTAACATCGTCGGCACGGGGGGCGGGATCGGCACTTTTAATATCTCTACCACGGCGGCGTTTGTCGTGGCTGCGGCAGGCGTTCGGGTGCTGAAAAGCGGCTCTCGTGCTTACAGCAGCCAAACGGGCTCTCAGGATGTGCTCGAACGGTTGGGCATCAGGGTGCCCGTCAATGACGATATCTTGGCACAGATGCTGGAGACGCTGGGGATTGGTTTTGCTCCGGTGGCGCGCTACCCGGCACTTTGCCACAAGCTCGTCACGCTGTGCCAACCGTTGCCGTTCAGCCTGGTAGGGCAGGTGGTGAACCGATTGGGGCCATTGCTCTGTCCGTTTGAGCTGAAAGGGCAGGTGATTGGTGCCTCTGACACGGCACTGTTGCAGACCCTGGCAAGTACGGCGCGTGAGCTGGGGCTGGCTAATCTGTTGTTCACCCATTCCATGGCGGGTGCGGACGAGATGTTACCCTTTGGCGGGAACCCTTGCTGGTGGGTGCGTTCACAGGGTGACCAGCGGTGGAGTGAAGTTGTCGACACGGTGGGCACGCCAGCGCGTAAGGGGGATATCACCAGGCTGAAAGGTGGCAATGCGGCCGAAAACGCGGAACGCTTACAGCGCGTTCTGGCCGGAAAGGACTGTGACGAAGCGCTAGAGGCGGTTGCGCTGAATGCTGGCGCGGCACTTTTGGTTGCCGGACGCGTTGATTCGTTGTCGGAAGGTGGCAATGTCGCCAAAGAAATCCTGCGGGCAGGGCTTGGGCTGGAAGTGTTGCAGCGTACCCAGAACTTTTGTCGCGAGCTCCGCGGGGTTGCCGCATGAGTGCTTTCATTGAGGCGTTGCGAGTGGCGGCGGCTCCACTGATCGCCGAGGTCAAACCCTTCTCCCCTGAGTGCGGGGACTTACTGCGCGGGCGTGCTCCCTTGGTGATTGCCCGCAGCTATGTTGCGCAGGGGGCTCCTTGTCTTTCCGTCACTACGGGCCGCTGGCATCACGGCAGTCTGGCCATGCTAAAAGAAATTGCCGATGGAACCGGCGTACCCATCCTGCGCAAGGATTTCATCACCCGTCGTGCGCAACTGGCGGAAAGCCATGCTGCCGGTGCCTCAGCGGTATTGTTCAGCGCCCAGTTGTTAAGGCAGCAGGAGCTGTTGGGACTGGCGTCGCAAGCGTTGGCATTAGGATTAACCCCTTTCATCGAGGCGGATGCCGTCTCGCAGTTGGAGGGGTTGGATCTTCCGGATGGCTGTGTCCTGGCAGTATGCAATCGCGACATTCGCCAGCAGGAAAAGGATCACGGTTCGGTCGATCACAGCCTCGGGCTTTATCAGTCAGCGCGGGCCTGCAGCCCGGCCCTGTTGGTGAGCGCCAGTGCCATGCGGCAACCGCAAGAGGCCGTCAAGGCGTTGCAGGCAGGTTTTGATTCGGTGCTGATTGGCACGGCTCTGTTGTTACATGAGTCAATAGAACAAGGCGTGTCAGCGTTTATCCATGCCTTATCACTCGCTAAAAAGGACTTTATATGAAGCAGTTGAAGATGTTGTCATTGGGTTTACTTTGCACGGCCATGTCGGCACAGGCAGATGAGTTTTCACTAGGCGTGGGCGCTATGGTGACGGCTAGTCCTTACGTTGAAACCCAGGCGCGGGTGCTTCCCGTGCCGGTACTGGGCTACGAAGGGGATCATGGCTATTTCCGTGGCCTGGCAGGTGGGGTCTATCTTTGGAACGATGCGCGCCATACCCTTTCGGTTAACGCCTATTACCTGCCGCTGCAATACGACCCGGATGACAGCGATAACGACGCGATGAAACGCCTGGACAAGCGCCGCTCCACGCTGATGGCAGGGATGGGATACCGCTATAAACATCCTGTCTGGGGGCACCTCCGCCTGGAGATTTCAGGGGACACGCTCAATAACAGCAATGGCATCCTGGGCGACATGGGCTATTTATACCCGATCACCCTCGGTGCCTGGCGTCTGGCACCCGGTGCGGGTGTGACCTGGACCAGTGGTAATCACAATGATTATTACTATGGGATCAGTGCTAGCGAATCGGCGCGCAGCGGGCTGGCACAATATCAGCCGGGCAGCAGTTGGACACCTTATGTCGAGATGTCGGTGAATTATCGTTTCAACGAAAATTGGCGCGCCTTCTTTATCGCTCGTGGCATAGCTTTATCGAGTGAGGTACGCAACAGCCCCATGGTCAGCGACGATGTTTCAGGCATGCTGATGACCGGAGCCAGTTATGTCTTTTAACCGACTTAACGAGCTATGAACGATTGCCATCCCGGCACCTGTGGCCGGGATATCCCCCTCTCTTCCCTTCAGCTATTCATCTCTCAAACGTGATTTTCTGCTAGCGTTCGCAGGCCACTTGGCTAATGTGTAAGGATTAGGTAAAACCGGCTGCGTAGAGCGACAATAGACGCGAAAATGGCGGCAAATCAGCGAAGGAGTAGGCATGAAAATTTTATTGGTCGATGACGATCTGGAACTTGGCACCATGCTGAGCGAATACCTGACGGCTGAAGGATTCAACGCGTCGCTGGTGCTGACCGGCAAGGCCGGAGTGGAGGGGGCGCTTTCTGGCGACTATACCGCAATGATCCTCGACATCATGCTGCCGGACATGAGCGGTATTGACGTGCTACGCGAGGTACGCAAAAAGAGCCGCTTGCCGATCATCATGCTGACGGCCAAGGGAGACAATATCGACCGGGTGATCGGGCTGGAGATGGGCGCGGACGACTATGTGCCGAAACCTTGTTACCCACGCGAACTGGTGGCACGCCTGCGTGCGGTGCTGCGCCGGTTTGAAGAGCAGCCGGAAGCGGTGGATAAAGTTTCTGTCCTGAGTTTTAACGAGTTGACGCTCAACCCATCCACCCGCAGCAGTGCGTGGCAGGGTAAGGCATTCGATCTCACCGCTTCAGAGTTCAATTTGCTGGAGCTACTGCTGCGTTGGCCTGAACGAGTAGTGTCGAAGGATGAACTGTCAGAGAAAGGGTTGGGGCGGCCACGTGAGGCTTACGATCGCAGCGTGGACGTCCATATCAGCAATATCCGCCAGAAGTTGGGCGCCCTAACCGATAACCGACTGAGCATTGAAACCGTGCGCAGTATCGGTTATCGCATCAGGTAATACCGATGCGCGGAAGACTGTTCTGGAAAATACTGCTCGGTTTCTGGCTGACGTTTATCATCATGACGCAGGCGCTATGGGTGACGTTTACCTTTTATGGTAATCGCCATGAAGTCCCGGAAAACAGCACGACCTGGCGTATCGCTAATCTGCAACTGACCTCTGCGGCCTCGGTGTTGCGCAGTAGTGGGATGCCCGCGCTGAACGCAATGGTTGCCAAATGGCCTGAAACCGAACGCCGCTTCTTAAGCGTGACGCCAGCCTTTAAGCCATCGGCTGATGAGTCAAGCTCCGACCGACCAGCAAAAATGATGGTGGAATGGGTAACAGGTGCAGATAACCAGAGCTACCTGTTGAGCTACGATCTGGAAGGACTGCGTGCCGAATATCGGCCACCCAAGCGCTGGCGCTTGCTGAACATTCCGGAGCCAATGGTGTGGGTCGGTGGGCTGGGGGGCTTGCTGTTCAGCGCCATGTTGGCCTGGAACCTGACGCGCCCGATGCGTCAACTGCGTGCCGGTTTTGAACGGGTAGCGCAGGGCGATCTGGCGGTGCGGTTGTTCCCGGCGATGCGGCGGCGGCATGACGAGCTTTCCGAGGTGGCACGTGACTTTGACAGCATGGCGGAGCGGCTGGAGGTGTTGGTC
>NZ_JBKJYW010000491.1:0-8870 GCF_046715635.1 Serratia sp. (in: enterobacteria) | reverse complement strand
CTTTGCCAGGGTCAAGGACAATAGCGGCTATGTGCTGTTTGAATGCTACCAGCCGGACGATGCCGATCGCCTGGCGAAAGAAATCCCGTTCCGTGAGCTGATCTTTGCCCGCCAGATGTTGGTGGTGTGAGAACTGCTGCGTGATTTGCCGCCGGAAGATCGGGTTTCACCGATTGTCGGCATGCTGATGGGGGTAGTCGATCGCGGCGGTGAATTACGGGTAGAAGTGCCGGATACCAACGAAAGCAAAGAGCTGCTGAAATTCTGTCGCAAGTTGACGGTACCGCTGCGTAGCGCGATGCGTGAACAGAAAGTGCTGATGGCTCGTGAGAACGCCTCCCGCCCGGTGGTGCACGTATTCTTTATCGCGCCGGGATGTTGCTACGTGGGCTATTCCTACAGCAACAACAACTCCCCGTTCTATATGGGGATCCCACGCCTGAAGTTCCCGTCCGATGCGCCAAGCCGCTCTACGCTGAAGCTGGAAGAGGCTTTCCACGTTTTCATCCCGGCAGACGAATGGGACGAGCGTTTAGGTAGCGGGATGTTTGCGGTCGATCTGGGGGCTTGCCCTGGCGGCTGGACCTATCAGTTGGTCAAACGCAGCATGATGGTGCATTCGGTAGATAACGGCCCGATGGCCCAGAGCCTGATGGATACCGGGCAGGTGACCCATCACCGCGCCGATGGCTTCAGGTTCGAACCGACCACCAGCAAAAACTACTGGCTGGTGTGCGATATGGTCGAGAAGCCGGCAAAGGTTACCAGCCTGATGATCCAATGGTTGCTCAAAGGCTGGTGCCGTGAGGCGATCTTTAACCTGAAGCTGCCGATGAAGAAGCGCTACGAAGAGGTGGCTCAGAACTTGCAAAGTATCCACGAAGCCTTGGCCAACGAGGGAATTAGCGCAGAGATCCACGCCAAGCAGCTGTACCACGATCGTGAAGAGGTCACCGTGCATGTGCGCCGCATGTGGTCGGCCATTCCTGGCCGCCGCGACGAGCGCGAGTAAGATCTAAGGGCGTTGCTGCTGGCAGCGCCCTTAGCTTTTTGGCAAACGTAACTGTTGCAGGTTGCCGTCCAGCGTCAGATCGGTACGCAAGGTGGCGACCTGTTTACTGATATAGGCCAGTTCGCGATGCTCTAACAGCTTGCTGTGCCACTTCTCCGGCACCTGTTCCAGGTGTTGATACAGACCATCCAGACTCCCCATCTGTTGCAGCAGCAATACTGCCGTTTTTGGCCCGATACCGGCAACGCCTGGGATCTTGCTGCTACCAATGCCTGCCAGCCCCCAATAATCCGTGAGCTGTTGTGGTAACACGCCAAACTCTTGCTGCACAAATGGCATGTCCAACCAGCGTTTCTGGAAGTAGTCACGGATCTGTACGCTGGGTGCCAGTAGCTGGCAGTAGCCTTTGTCGGTGGAGACAATCGTCACCTGGTGACCACCAGCGGCAATTTTTGCCGTCAGGGTCGCAGCCAGATCGTCCGCTTCATTGCCTGCGGAATGCCAACTGGCCACCCCGAGCTCGGCAAATGCCTCACGCAACTGCGGCATTTCCTGATGCAGGTTTTCCGGCATTGGCGAGCGTCCGGCTTTGTAATCGGGCAGGATTTGATGGCGCCAGCTCTCGCTACGGTCGTCTTCGTCGAATACCGCCACGGCGTGGGTGGGCTGGCTGTGTTGAATCAACTGCTGTAGCGCATGCTTGCAAGCATTGACACAAGGGGACCCCTGCACCGCATGAATGCGGCGGATTAAATTCAGAGCATCGACAATCAGTAAATGTATAGGCATATACTCGTCGTCTTTCAAGCTGTAGCGTTGTTACCTGCGTGCGTCAACTCCAGTCACTTAGCTTACTAAGCTCCTGGAGATGAACGCACTTGTCGCCTAGCTACAGCTTGAAATCCATAGAGTGAAGGCAACAACGTCAGAAAAATAAGGGCGGTTATGACGCCGCCCAGAGGTGATGATCAGGCTACAATCTCGTAGCAAGGAACGTAGGCAGTTCCCGGCAGCTTCATCCGGTGCTGGGCGACAAAGCCCTGCAACAGACTGTCCATCTGCTTCATCATCAACGGATCGCCATGCAGCTTGTAAGGGCCGAACTGTTCGATGGCATGAATGCCGTTCTCCTTCACGTTACCCGCCACAATCCCTGAGAACGCACGGCGCAGGGCCGCAGCCAACTGTTCCGCCGGTTGATTCGGGTACAGGTTGAGATTGGCCATGTTTTCATGACTGGGCTCGAAGGGGAGCTGCAGGTCCGGTGCAATACGGATCGACCAGTTAAAGCTGTAGGCATCACCGGTATTGCGGCGGTTTTCTTTCACCAGCGGCATGGCTTTTTTCATCTGACGGGCCACTTCGGCCGGATCGTCGATGATGATGGTGTAGTGACGGCGGGCTTCCTCGCCTAGCGTATTCATGATGAATTCGTCCAGCACGCGGAAGTAATCGGCGCTCTCTTTCGGCCCGGTGAGGATCAGCGGCAGTACCTGCTCGCTGTTTTCCGGGTTCATCAGAATGCCCAGCAGATACAGCAGTTCTTCCGCAGTACCGACCCCGCCAGGGAAAATGATGATGCCGTGCGCGATACGCACAAAGGCTTCCAGACGTTTTTCGATATCTGGCATGATCACCAGTTCGTTAACCAGCGGATTCGGCGGCTCGGCGGCAATGATCGAAGGTTCGGTCATGCCAATAAAGCGGCTGTTGTAGTAGCGCTGCTGCGCATGACCGACGGCGGCCCCTTTCATTGGCGCTTCCATCGCCCCTGGCCCACAGCCGGTACAGATATTCAGCTCGCGCAGACCCAGTTGGCTACCGACCTTACGGGCATACAGATATTCGTTTTCATTGATCGAGTGGCCACCCCAGCACACCACCATATTCGGGTCTTCGTCGAGGTGAAGCGTGCGGGCATTACGCAGGATGGAGAACACCAGATTGGTGATATGAATGGAGTCTTCCGAATTCAGGTGTTGGAAACGCCCGGCGCTGTCAATTTGGCCGTGGACAAACAGGATATCGCGCAGCACCGCAAACAGGTTGGCCTGCAGTGAACGAATAATACGGCCATCCACGAAAGCCTCTTCTGGCGGGTTCACCAACTCCAGTTTTACGCCGCGTTCACGGCGCAGCACGTTGATATCAAAGTTTTCATAACGCGATAGCAGCTGTTTGCTGTTGTCGGTCTGGCTGCCGGAGTTTAACACCGCCAGGGAGCAGTTACGGAACAAACGGTACAGGTCGCTGCTGGCGGTACGCTTCAGCATGTCAACTTCCAGCTGCGACAACAAATCCATAGCGCCAAGTGGGCTGATATGTGTAATCAAGGTAACTCCTTTGCGCCCATAAATAGGGCGATAATAATCCTTACCTGCCTCTGCGCACTGCGGTAAGAATTTTGTATTGCCTACTGGAATGCCTGAGCAAAAAGCGGGCACTCTTGAATTAACCTTACCGCCGTCCCCGGATTTTTACCAATACAAACCGCCTGTTAGCTCAGTTGTTGAGCATTATTGGCGGGCCAGACGGCCGTGTGACGGTTCGAATGCCACATTGCTACGCCAAGGGTTGATATCCAGGCCACCGCGTCGGGTATAACGAGCGTAAACGCTCAACCGTTGCGGCTGGCAGAAACGCAGCAGATCGTTAAAGATCCGCTCAACGCACTGTTCATGGAATTCGTTGTGATGACGGAACGAAACCAGATAGCGCAGCAGGGCTTCACGGTTGATCTGCGGACCACGATAGCGGATTTGCACCGAGCCCCAATCGGGCTGGTTGGTAATCAGACAGTTGGACTTCAGCAGATGGCTGACCAGCGTTTCCTCAACGATTTGGCTCCCGGCTGCGCCTTCCAGGTAGCCAGCATCGAACTCGTAGTGATCAATGCTGATGTCTTGCTGGTCGAGGCATTCGCCCTCCAACCGGGCGATAGGGATGCCTTCAAGCCGATCGACGCTGAACAGGCTCACGCTGACATCCCCTTGCGCACAGGCGGCGAGATCGCGTTGTAGCGTGCTGCGCACCGTCTCCCAGTCCGGGAACTGGGTTTGGTTAAAGCTATTGAGATAGAGCTTGAAGCTTTTGGACTCGATCAGGTTGACGCTGTTGGCATTCAGGCTGATTTCTCCCACCGCGACCTGCGGCAGCCCCTTGGCATTGAGCCAGGAAAGTTCATACAGCGTCCAGATATCGGCACCGTGGAACGGCAGGTTATCGGGATAAAGCCCCAGCGGCTCCCGGTTCATACTGCGAGGAACCGCTTGTAGCAGTGAGGCATCGTAGCTGTCACGGTATGCGGTTGGTTTGCCCAGCGTCAGTGCCGCCAGAGCCTGATGATCTTGATAGGAGGACATGAGCTGTCACCTTGGTGTGAGATAGGTACAATAGGCACCAGTTTACCGTATGCGAGAAAAAATATGGACCATGATGTATCGCACGCCCTGCGTGAATTTACCCAGCGCTATGTCGACGTATGGCAACGGCAGTACGGCCATGCCCCGGCTAGCCAGGAACTGTACGGCGTGGCTTCCCCCTGTATTGTCGAAAATCGCGATGATACGGTGCTGTGGCTGCCGCAGCCTTTTACGCCAGCGGCTAGCCTGGAAAAGGTGGAGCAGGCGCTGGAACTGCAACTACAGCCGGATATCCACACCTTCTATATCCAACAATATGCCGGGGATATGAGTGCGCAGTTTGGCGAGCATCCGTTGACGCTATTGCAGGTCTGGAGTGAAGACGACTTTATTCGGCTGCAGGAGAATCTGATTGGGCATCTGGTGACGCAAAAACGCCTTAAGCTTTCGCCTACGTTGTTCCTGGCGACCACAGAATCGGAAATGACGGTGGTGTCGCTGTGTAATGTCAGCGGCAACGTGCTGCTTGAGCAATTTGGCAGCAAAAAACGCACGCTATTAGCCGCCTGTTTGGGGGATTTTCTCAATGCTTTACGCCCCAGGGTTAATTAATCGGCTAATTTGTCTTGAGTGCGTGTGAGAGATCTCTTACAAAAGCTGTGAGAGATCGCTCTTAATTTTTTACTTTAGTGGGTCTTTTTTTACTAATTAATCATATATATCAATTTGTTATATGATTATGCCAATGTGGGGTAAGTCAAATTTGCTGTAATCCGTCCTACATGCCCTTGTGAAGGGAAAGGAAATAAGCGATCTTATGTCTACCGGAAGGAAGCCGGATGGAGCAGGAAAGCGTCAGGATGATGCAGCTTCAGGAAGAAGAAAGGGATGCACTCAGGAAGAGTGGAAGGGATTGGTATCAGGATGATACACAGGATGTTTCAGGATTGAAACCAGGGACACCTCCAGGACGGAGATAGAGAGCCAGCACAGGATTGTTGGTGGGTCAGGAAGGCCGAGGAACCGCGTCAGGACGATGCTAGAGGATTTTGCGAAGGATTGTTTTGGTCAGGATGGCCGAAGGGAAAAGTTTTCAGGGATTGAGCAGGGAGCACACTTGTAGCGGGATTAGCTATAAAACGAACCGGGGGCACTGTTAACGCAGTGCCCCCAAATTTTTGTCTGGAGCAAAGGCCAGACAGCAAATCCTGCCTGGCTTCCCTTCAAGGTTTACCCGATAGCCCCCAACGTATCGCCCGTGATTTGTTTCTTCGGTAGCAGGAACAGCGTGGCGAAAATATCCAACAGGTAAATAGCAGCCAGCAGGCTGATGGCGGCAGTAAAGGAAACCTGAGTGACCAGGGCTCCGATCACCAATGGCCCTAACCCTCCAACACCGCGCCCCAGATTGAACAGGATATTCTGTGCCGTAGCGCGAGCCTGCACCGGGTAGGTGTCAGAAATCAGCGCACCGTAGCCACCAATCATCCCGTTAACAAACACCCCCATCAGTGCACCCGCAAACAGCATCAGCGTGGGATCGGTGAGCTGCGCATAGCTTATGACCATCACCACGGCACCAACCTGGTAAATGACAAAGATGATCCAACGGGGAAAACGGTCGGCCAATACGCCGAACAGCCAGATACCGAAGGTCATGCCGATCACCGTGACTCCCGTCCAGACGCCGGATTTGGTCAGCGAGAAGCCAAAGTTTTTAGCCAGATAGGTCGGCATCCAGATCATCAACCCGTAATAGCCAAAGTTCTGCACCGAGCAGAGGATAAAGATCCCCAGGCTGGCCTTGCTGGTGGCGCGATCTTTAAATAGCAGCTTTAATCGGTGAGTAAAGGAGAGTTGCTGTTCGCTGGTTGTCTGCTGCGTAAACTCTTTGGGTTCGCCCATGGTCCGGCGAATAAGGAAGGAAACCAGCGCCGGCAGCAGGCCAACCAGGAACATGCCACGCCAGCCAATATAAGGTAGCAACAGCGGGGTGAGGAAGGCCGCGGCAAGCACGCCGAGCTGCCAGCCCATGCCCACATAGGCCGAGGCGCGGTTGCGTTTCTCTGCGGGCCAGGCTTCGGCGATCAACGCCATGCCAATGCCGAACTCGCCGCCCAGCCCAATCCCCGCCAGAGTGCGATAGGCGAGCAAATCCCAGTAGCCGACGGCAACGGCGCACAGGCCGGTGAACAGTGAAAACATCAGGATAGTGATAGTCAGTACGCGGATGCGGCCAAAACGGTCGCTGAGATGGCCGAAGATCACGCCGCCAATCACTGCGCCGATCAATGTCCAGGTCACCAGCGAACCGGCTTGTGATGAGGTGAGACCCAGTTCAGTGGTGATCACCGGTAGCATAAAGCCGAGTATCAACAGATCGAAGCCGTCCATAGCATAACCGGTTACCGAAGCCAGCATGGCTTTACCGGGCGTAGCGTGATTTTTATTGAGTAATGTTGCGGGCATGTCTTTTATCATGTGTGATTTTTGGGTGCGCGTATTGTGCCGTGCCAGGCGTAGGGCCACCAGATAAAATTGGGCGCTTTGGGCTTAAATGTTATGCTTTGCGGCTCTCAGCCATAGGCTGATTTTACATACCTATACCCTATAGATTTCAAGTTATGGCTAGGCGACAAGCTTACTCATCCCCAGGAGCTTACTTTTGGGTAAGTGACTGGGGTGAGTAAGCGCAGGTAACAACGCCGCAGCTTGAAAGATGACGGGGATAAATTGTTCGGGAATGTCGATGAGTATATCCAACCAGGTTCGCCATAATTTACAGGCGATTGAACAATCCATGCGTGATTTGGCGCTGTGGCAACTGATGCCGCCGGAAGCCGAGGCTTTTGCCAGCACGGAACCTTTTTGCATCGACAGCATGCAGGCCGAAGAATGGTTGCAGTGGGTACTGCTGCCACGAATGCATGCGTTGCTCGATGCTAATGCGCCACTGCCAACGCGTTTTGCCATCACCCCCTATTTTGAAGAAGCGTTGAAGGATAAACAGCCGAACTGCCTGCCGCTGCTGGTGTTGCTACAACAACTGGATTCACTGCTCAATATCGAGCTTTAATCGCGCTGTAAGTTAGACCTGCATGCTCGACCGTAGGGGCGCCGCATGCTGCGCCCACAATGCGCAATTCACGCAGTATGGCTAAAATAGAGTTTCCACCTCCGTGTGGAACTAGTAGATAATGAGTGCATTGCCGCGAGTCACCAAGGAGGGTTTCTCATGCTCAGACAAAATAGATTCGGTTGTTCAGCGATCGCGCTAGGCGGCCCGGCGCTGTTATTGGCGATGGTTCATTTCTATGCCGGGCTATTTGTCCCCTAGGCCATTTTTCTTACTGTGTTGATATTGTCACTAATTACTGGAATGGGTGCAGCCTGTCAGTTGCTTAGGTTCCGGCGTTGGGAATGTTGTCTCTCTGGGTGTTTTCAAGGATTAAAAAGGTGCTGCAATCATGGATTTGCTGAAGTTTATCCTCCGTTTGCCTTTTACGTTGATCAAAGGCCTGTTCCGCCTGTTGGCCCTGATTTTTGGCCTGTTGGGGCGGCTGTTCAAGCCGGTGGTGGGCAACCTGAACTGGAATGCACCTGCCTGGTGGGCAGCGGTATCTGGCGGGGTGAAGCGCGGCTTCCTGCGTCTGGAAGGTGGGGTAGACAAATATCCCAAAGCCATTAGCCTGTCGTTGCTGGTGCTGTTGTGCGCCGCCGGTGGTGCCTTCTATGGATGGCACTGGTGGCTGAATCGGCCACAGCCGATTGAACCGGCACCGATGGTGTACCAGGAAACCAGCGTGCGGGTATCCGATCCTGAGCCGGTTAACTATGCTGTGCAGAAATCTGCGCCACAGCAGGTCATCCTCACCTTTAGAAACTCCGTGGCACCGTTGACCGATGCCGGCAAGGTCGTGGAAAAAGGCATCTCCATCAGCCCGCCCCTCGAAGGGCAGTGGAAGTGGAATAATGCCTGGACCCTGGTCTTCACGCCGAAAAGCCCATTACCGATGGGCAGCAAATATGAGGTTAAGCTCGAGCCTGCCGTGCTGCTGGCCCCGCAAATCAAGCTTGCCAACACCAACTACAGCTTTAGTGCCCCGGCTTTTGACTATCAACTTGGGCAAGCCGAGTATTATCAGGACCCACAGGATCCGCAAAAGCGCAGCGCTATTTTTAATGTAAAATTCAATGCGCCAGTAGATGTAGCCAGCTTCGAAAAGCAGATCGCCCTGGGGTTGGTGGAAGCGAACGCCAAATCTGAAAAGAAACTCAATTTCTCACTGGTTTATGACGAGAAAAAACTTAATGCCTGGATACATTCGGAGCCACTGAAAGCGCTGGACCATGGCGGCAAGGTGCATCTGGTATTAGGCAAGGGGATCAAGTCGGTGGTGGCGGCCAACGCTGTTACGCAAACCAGGGATAACTGGGTTTCTGTCCCGACTCTTTATAGCCTCAAGTTGACGGAAGCCAGCGCCCAGGTGGTGGAC
>NZ_JBKJYW010000490.1:0-3333 GCF_046715635.1 Serratia sp. (in: enterobacteria) | reverse complement strand
TACCCTCAGATAACAAAAGAACATATCCATGTTGCAGGCTTGCCTTTATACTACCGCGCGGTTGTTTATAAACTGCCCAATTGACATGAAATGGGAAATCTCAGGTGAAGTTCGTAAAGTATCTTTTAATCCTTGCAGTGTTTTGCATCGTGCTGGGAGCAGCCTCGATTTTTGGCTTGTACAAATATGTCGAGCCGCAGCTGCCCGATGTCGCAACGCTGAAAGACGTGCGGCTACAAATCCCGATGCAGGTTTACAGCGCTGAGGGCGAACTGATCGCCCAATATGGTGAAAAACGCCGTATTCCTCTCAAGCTGAACCAAATTCCACCGGTGATGGTGCATGCCTTCATCGCCACGGAGGACAGCCGCTTCTATGATCATCATGGGGTCGATCCCGTGGGTATCTTCCGTGCTGCGTCGGTCGCGCTGGTTTCCGGCCATGCTTCGCAGGGTGCCAGTACCATCACCCAACAGTTGGCCAGAAACTTCTTCTTGAGCCCAGAACGCACCTTGATGCGCAAAATCAAGGAAGTCTTCCTGGCGATCCGCATTGAACAGATGCTGACCAAGGATGAAATTCTTGAGCTGTATCTGAACAAAATCTATCTGGGTTACCGCGCTTATGGCGTAGGTGCTGCCGCGCATGTCTATTTTGGTAAAGATGTCAGCCAACTGACGCTGAGCGAAATGGCCACCATTGCCGGGTTACCCAAAGCACCTTCCACCTTTAACCCGCTGTACTCCCACGATCGCTCCGTAGCACGTCGTAACGTGGTGCTCTCGCGGATGCTGGATGAGCGCTACATCACGCAGGCGCAGTACGATCAGGCCCGCAGTGAACCTTTGGTGGCCAATTACCATGCGCCAGAAATCAGCTTCTCCGCCCCTTATCTTTCAGAACTGGTGCGTCAGGAGATGATCAAGCGTTACGGTGAAAACGCCTATACGGACGGTTACAAGGTGTACACCACCATCACCAAGCGGCTGCAGTTGGGCGCACAGGAGGCGGTACGTAACAACATCCTCAACTACGATATGCGCCACGGCTATCGCGGCCCGTCAAACGTGCTGTGGAAAGTGGGTGAACCAGCATGGGATCAGAAACAGATTGTCGATTCCCTGAAGAACCTGCCGAGCTACGGCCCGCTGTCTCCTGCGGTGATCCTGCAGGCGGATGCTGAACAGGCTACCGCCATGCTGGCCGATGGCAGCCGCATTGCGCTCCCCATGTCCGGTATGCGCTGGGCACGTGCGTTCAAGAGCGATACGCTGCAAGGTCCTACGCCAAAGCGCGTCACCGACGTGGTGCAGCCAGGCCAGCAAATCTGGGTGCGTAAAGTTAACGACAACTGGTGGCTGTCACAGGTGCCGGACGTGAACTCGGCGCTGGTGTCGCTCGATCCTAACACTGGCGCTGTCAAAGCATTGGTCGGCGGTTTCGATTTCAACCAGAGCAAGTTCAACCGTGCAACCCAGGCGCTGCGCCAGGTGGGTTCCAACATCAAACCATTCCTGTACACCGCGGCGATGGATAAGGGCCTGACGCTGGCCACTATCCTCAACGATCTGCCGATCACCCGTTGGGATGCCGGTGCCGGTACCGACTGGCGGCCGAAAAACTCGCCACCCACTTACGACGGTCCTATCCGGCTACGCCAAGGTCTTGGCCAATCGAAAAACGTGGTGATGGTGCGGGCAATGCGCGCCATGGGCGTAGACTATGCCGCTGAATATCTGCAACGCTTTGGTTTCCCTGCGCAAAACATCGTGCATTCGGAATCGCTGGCGCTGGGTTCGGCTTCATTCACCCCGCTCCAGGTGGCACGCGGCTATGCCGTGTTGGCCAACGGTGGCTATCTGGTTGACCCGTACTTCATCACCAAGATCGAGGACGATGCCGGTCAAGCGGTATTCGAAGCCAAACCGAAAGTGGTCTGCGATAGCTGCAACCTGCCAGTGATCTACGGCGATACGCATCGTTCGGCGATGCTTTCCGATGATAACGTCGAGAACGTGGCGGTATCGCAGGAAGGCAACAATGCCAACGTCCCAATGCCACAGCTTGAGCAGGTAACCCCGGCACAGATGCAGCAGGATAACGAACAGCAGTATGCGCCACACGTGATCAGCACCCCGCTGTCGTTCCTGATCCGTGATGCGTTGAACACCAACATCTTCGGTGAACCGGGTTGGATGGGTACCGGCTGGCGTGCAGGCCGCGATCTTAAACGCCGTGATATCGGCGGTAAAACCGGTACCACCAACAGTTCGAAAGATGCCTGGTTCTCCGGCTACGGCCCGGAAACAGTGACCTCGGTGTGGATCGGTTTCGACGATCACCGCCGCAATCTTGGCCGAGCCTCCGCTTCGGGTGCCATTCCCGATCAGATTTCCGGTGGTGAAGGTGGGGCGAAGAGTGCTCAACCGGCTTGGGATGATTTTATGAAGGTGGCGCTGGAAGGCCTGCCAGAGCAGAAAGTCACACCACCGCCGGGGATTGTCAGCGTGACCATCGACAAGAGCACCGGCAAACTGTCCAACGGGGGCGGAGGTAGTCGTTCCGAGTACTTTATCGAGGGTAGTCAACCCACGGAGTTCTCGGTACATGATGCCGGAACCACCCTGACAGACCCCGGTGGCGAAAGCCACGAGCTGTTCTAAAAACGACAATGGCCAGAGCAATCTGGCCATTTTTTTATCCAACTGGCGGGCTACATCGGGGTTGTTAAACGGGCGCAGCAGCGCCCCTACAAGGCTCATTCCGCATGTGAGGCCGGTGAGGGTGTCAGCAACGCCCGTGCAGATGAGTCGATAGAGGGTTAGCGTGAACCGCGCAGGAATGCCTCTGCCAGGAACAGTGCGCTGACATTACGCGCCTCACGGAAGTCCGGCTCCGCCAGCAGTGCCATCATGTTGGCTATCGGCCAACGTACCTGTGGCAACGGCTCTGGCTCGTCCCCCTCCAGGCTTTGCGCATAGAGGTCGTGTGCCAGTACGATATTCATCTGGCTGGAAAAATAGGAAGGTGCCATCGTCAGCTTGCTGAGGAAATCAAAACGCCCGGCCCCAAAGCCGACTTCTTCCATCAGTTCGCGGTTAGCGGCTTCCAACACCCCCTCACCAGGATCGATCAGCCCTTTGGGGAAACCCAGCTCATAGGATTCGGTGCCCACCGCATATTCACGGATCAGCAGCAAATCATCTCCTATCACCGGCACAATCATCACCGCTTCGCGTTCCGAAGGGCGCATACGCTCATAGACCCGCCGCACACCGTTACTGAACTCCAGATCGACTGACTCAACGTTAAATAAACGCGAGCGCGCGACCG
>NZ_JBKJYW010000489.1:0-6803 GCF_046715635.1 Serratia sp. (in: enterobacteria) | reverse complement strand
GCCACAGCTGGTTGGCCAGCGCCACCGAGGCATCGGCGGTACGCAACCCGGCCAACGGAGAAAGATTTTCCAGGGTGTTCAATTGCTGGCCGTAGCCGTCCAGAGTAGGTTGGGCCAGCCACAGCTGCACCGATCCTTCTGGGGTGGCGGACAACCCCGCCAATCGTTCCTGCATCGGCTTAACCTGCATCAGGTAAGCCGCACCGGCGACCACCAGGCTGCACAGCACGCCGCAACCAAATCCCCAGGCTGCCGAAGCCCGTTTGGCCGCCTTGGGAACGGCCGGTGGTGGCGGTGCAAAGCGCACTTCCACATTGGGCAGTGGCTGTTCTTTTGGTTGCGGCGCGGGTTGGGCGACCGGTTCTTCGTAGGCCGATGGGGGTTCATGCGCTGCCGGTTTTGCCCCCGAGAAAACGGTACGGATCGGCTCCGCTTCGGGCACCGAGAGATACACCATCGAGGGCATCTTCAGCGGTTGCGCTGGCGGCTGTTTGGCGGCCTCGTGGGCGGTTTCCAGCCGTTTGGCGGTGTTCTGCATCAGATACAGCAGGTTTTCAATGCGCGGTACGCGCTTGAGCTCAACCTGCTGCAGTTTGTCGCACAGCAGTTGCAGCGCCCTTTCGGCGCGGTACACCAGGCGCAGGTCGTCAATGCCGAACTCGTGCTGGCGCAGTTGGCTACCGACGCGGGCGTTGAACCACTCCAGTATTTCCGAGCGGGCCTGTGGCTGCTCTGGCCACAGCCGCTCCCATTGGCTGACCACCATGCCCGCCAACAGCTCGCAGCTTTCGGTAAACCCGGCCAGCCCGTGCCTTTGGGTACGCGCCAGGGCGTAGTACACCGTAGTTTGCAGATCGACCCCGTTGGTGCGGAACAGCGTCAACGCCAAGGACTCAATCAGCCGCCAGTTGACCTCTGGCCGCGCCGGGTGGTTGATCTTGTTGATCTCTTCACGAATGGCGCTGAATTCCGGCCAATGGCGCGGATCGCCACCGGTTTGAATGATGATATTTTCTGAGGCTTCGCTCATGCGGACTCATCCTTAAAGCGTCTCTCTGCCAAGCGCGGCAGAGAGACGGGATAACAACGATTAATACAGCGTGTCTGGCAGGGTGAACTTGCTGAACAGACCGCCAGCGAACGGGTTGTCGGACTCATCCACATGGATGCGGTAGGTCATCTCGCCGCCGTCCACCTTGAAGCGGACGTCGAACGAGTTGGTGCCGACGTTGGTCAACTCACCGGCGTTAATCAACCGCAGCTGCGCCCAAGGGCCGCTGTAGGTGATACTGCGCGGGGATTTGCCGTTTTCATCCGGGACCAGCGTTACCTTGCTTTCTACCCCGGCACGCATGGAGTTAGGCCAAACCAGATGCACCATGTTGCTGCGGCCATGGGCGTAGTCCAGCAGCTGCCCATCCAGGTTCAGCACGCTGCGGCGTTTGTTGCCGCTCAGCACCACCGGTTCGATGGCGAACTGGGTGCCCAGGCCGTTTTGTGCCGAGAAGAAGGTTTCGCGGATCTTCTGCGCCTGTGTCAACTGTTGCAGCACGTCTGGGCGGATCAGCAGTTGGCCGTCGCTGCCGCTGCTCAGGTTGTTATCCACGAACGGCTTCAGGTTCTGCTGATAGAAGCTATCCAGGGTGCCTTTCGGGCCGAAGAAGCGTTCAAACTCGCTCAGCGGCACGTCCTGCTGCGATTTAGGATCGAACGGATAACGGCCTGCCAGATAGGTGTGATACTGTTTCACCACCGTCTCGTTCCACTCGACTTCCAACGATTGGATGGCTTCCATCATCACGACGCGCCAGGCTTGCTCGGCCAAATCCCCTACCCAACGGTTCAGCGGCTCCGGCAGGTTTTTCGCCAACTGCTGAACCTCGAAGATCGGGTCGCTGCTGTTTTGATCCAGGCGCAGCTGTACCGCCTTCATGGCCGCTTTACCCGGTGCCGGTGAGTTTTGGATCGCCAGCAGGTAACGGTGCAATTCGGTCAGTTTTTGGTAGACGCTTTGCAGCACGCTGCCTTTGTCACCGTTCTCCACCAGTACGCCGGTTTCAGGCGCGAACTCGCGGTTGACGCGGCCCAGCAACTGATAATCGGATTTTTGCAGCAGCTCCTGGCGCTCTTTACCTTGCAACGCGTCAGGTATCTCAGGCAACCGAGTGTTATTACTCAGCGTCTGCAAAGCACGGCGGAAAGGTTGCTCGCCGCTGATCACCTGCTCGATGGCGCTGATCGCCTGCGGCAGATCTTCAAACTCACCGACCGACAGGTTATTCATCGCCGCACGCCAGGTGGCGGTATAGTCACCGATATACTGCTCGGTCACCTGCCGCTGGATCTCTTTGCGATCCGCCTCGCTATACTCGACATTTTTGCTGAGATTCAGCACCCAACTGTCCATCACCGTCAGATCCACCAGTTGGTCATTCTGCTTGGTGAAGTAGTTCTGCAAGCCGTTGCGCGTCAGGAACTGCGGCACCACCAGCAGGCGATCGTTGTTGGAGATAAAGATGTCGTCAAAGCTGGCACCGATCTGATCGCGCAGGTTCAGGGCCGGAGGCAGCGCTTCCTGTGCCTTGATGCGCAGGTTCTGGTACACCCGCTGATAAATCGACAGCTTGCTCAACTCGCGCTGTGCCAGCTGGATCGGCTGGCGATAAGGGATAAAGTTCTTGATGGCAACCTGATCGCCACTTTCCCGCGCGGCACGCCAATCGGTGTGCTTGAGCGCATAGTCCAGATGGCCCATCAACTGCTGTTGCAGTTCGCGCTGGCCGTTAAACTGCTGGCTCCAGCGGTCGCCCATAAATTGTTCCACCAGCGCCACGTTGCGGCCGCTGCCGTCTTCCAGCATGCGCATCACGCGCAGGATCTCGAGTTTCTCTTCGCTACCTGGAGGTGCAGCATTCAACTGCTCCAACAGGCCACTCATCAACGCCGGAACAAAGCGCTGCTGCAACAGTTGCAGATAGGTGCTTTCCACATAAGGGCCGATGTTGTTGCCTTGATACAGGCCCATGTCCGCCAACAGGCTGTTGCGCTCATGGTAGTTACCGTAAGCCAGCGTGGCGTCACGGATCGGGTTCAGCAACGGCAGTTGCAGATTGCCATAGCGATCGTCACCCTTCGGCGTCGGGATGGAGAGGAAGGTTTTGGCCTGGGCAAGGACCTCTTGTCCGGCACGGTAGTTGCTCTGATAGTAGTATTGCCAGCAGCCCCACAACGTCAACGCCACCACGGCCCCCACGCAGGAGAACACCATCAGGCGTTTTCTGGAGTTACGCAGCCACAGGCCGTTTTCGCCCGCCAGATTCGGTTCCGCCAGCAACACCTGATTAAACAGCTCTTTGGTGAAGTACGGGGTCGTTTCGGCGACCGGCCAGGTTGGGAAGGCCTGCGGCGACAGGTGATACTGCACGGCCGCAGATTGGGTAAACACGTCATCCATCTGTCCGCGCTGTTGGGCAGAAGTCAGGTAGATGCCGCGCAACAGCGGCTGTTGATGATCGCCGCTGTAGAGGATCCCCTCCAGCAGTTGCACCACATACTCTTGCAGGCCCTGCATCTGGCGGCTAAAGCTGAACAGTTGGCTACGTTGCCCGGCATCGACGCCGTTGAGCATCATGTCTGGCATCGCACCGTTCAACTGGGCGACCCATTGCTGCCAAAACTGCTGCAACTCTTTGCGCCATACCTCTGGCTCGGCGGCGTTCAGGCTGAATGTCACCCCCAGCACCGCCTCGCGTTGTGCCTTATCCAGCGTCTGGTACATCGCTTCGAACCCGTAGAGCAGGTCCAGTTTGGTAAACACCACGTACAGCGGCAGCTGGCTATGCAGCGCCTGGCGCACATCCTGCAAACGCTGATGGAGGCTGGCAACCATGTTCTCGCGCTGAGCCTTGTTCGCCGTCAGCAGTTGATGCAGATCGACGGTGAGGATCAGGCCGTTCAGCGGCTGGCGTTTACGGTGTTCAACCAGCCAATTCAGCAGGCTTTGCCATAGGCGGCTATTGAGCGCCGCTTTGCCCACTATGGACAGCGTTGGCTGCTCGATCAGTTCACCTGCCGGATCGATCAGCACCGCCTGTTCACCCAGCCAGCAGCGCACGCGCAGCTCACCGGCGTCTTCCACGCTGGTCAGTTCCGGGCTGGCGATTTCAGTCAGCTTGTAACCTTCTTTGATCAGGGTGCTTTTGCCGCTGTTGCGGGTGCCAATCACCATGTACCAAGGCAGACGATAGAGATAAGCCGGGGTATTCAGCCGCCGTTGCAACTGCTGCTTCCAGACGCCCAGATACTGGTCCTGCTGTTCGATATCAGCCAGGATCGGATCGTCGACCTGCGTTTTGGCCTGCAGCTGCAGCTTTTCCAGCTGCTGTAAACGCCGCACCATTTTGAAGGTGAGCCAGCACACCGCCAGCAGCACCACCAATGCAGTCACCAACCAGCGGCTCAGCAAAGGTTCGAACGGTTGGTAATCCTTCAGCTTCCATTCCGGCCCGTAAATCCAGACCCAAATCAAGCCGATACAGGCCAACAGCGCCAGCACCACCGGCACCGAGGCTTTGATGCGCGGAATGGCCGGTCTGGCAAAATGAATAAATGAGGGCAATTTCATGCGTTAACGCTCCTGTTCCCTTCCCTGGCCATCACGGCTTGAGCTGCCGCTGCTTGTCTGTTAGCAAGGCGATCAACGCCGGTTCCCATTCGCTTAGCTGCACTTGCTGCCCCACCTGCAACAGGTGGTGGTAGTGTTGCTGTGCCAGCGCCGTCATCCCCGCTTTTTCCAGTAACTGGGCGCTGAGCAATTGCAGGTAAAAACGGCCCCTGGGTTCGGATTGCTGCGATTGCCGATCGATCATCTGTAATGCGGCTTCCAGTCCTTGCTGTTGATAGCATTGCCAAATTTCATCCTGTTCAATAGTGTTACCTCCCCCTTTGGTACCCGTATCCTGCTGTAACCAACTGGCTGATTCAGGGGAGAGGAATGGCGTCATGTCGGTAAAATAAAGGGTGGTTAACGCCGGCATCCGCTCGATAAAGGCGCTCAGTTCGTCACGTATGGCCTGCGCAACCCCTGCGTATCCCAGCCGAATCGCGATCTGCGCCGAAAGCGCGTGGCCATCCAGCCAGTACGGTGCCAGCGCCAGGCTCTGTTCTACCTGTTGCCACAGGGCCAGATCCGCAGTCGCAATGCGCCCCAGATAATCGGCCATGCGATCGACAGAAACCGCAGCCAGCGGCGTGCGCCCATCGGCCTGCGCTATCGGTGGCGCGGTCAAACTGCCCCACAGGGCATGGCGACGCAGGCGGAAACCAATGGCGGCCTCGGGGTGCAGTTCACACAGCAAATCCGCCATTTTCAGCAGCGTTTGCCGCCAGGCTTTATCGCTGGAGTTATCAATGCTCAGGCTGGGGCTGATCGTTCTACTGGCAGAGGCTGATGTCGATGCCGAACCAGACTGAGGGCGTTCTTCCTCCTCAACCACCGGTTCAACGGTGCGAGTAGGCAACCGCGCGTAGCTGGCTCGCAGGCTATCCACCTCTTTCGCCAGGGCCGGTTCCTCGCTGTGCCAAACCTGGGCCAGATGTGCCAGCAAACCTTGCACATCCTGGCGTTGGGCGTCCGTCGCCCGTTGGCTAAAGCTGCCGCTGGCGCTGTCAAAGCGTTTGAGGATCTGTTGGGCAAAGCGGCGCTTATGCAGCGGGTTCACCGGCCAGGCGCTGGTCCAGAAGTGCTGCACGTAAACGGTCAGCAAGGAGATCGCCAGCATCAGGTCACTCGGCTCGCCACCATGCTGCAAGGTACGCAGCAGGTGCACCACTAAACGGAAGTCTTTGCTTTTTTGCGACAGTAGAGACATCGCCTGCTGCTGAAGGTCATCGATATTCAGCGAGCTGTGGGTCAGCGAACCCACTTTAACCATCTGGCTGTCAATATGCTCCCATTGCGGATCGTCATCGGCCAACGCCTTGGCGGTCTGCTCGGGCGTCAACGGTGTCAGCAATAATGCATGCCAGGGATGTTGTGACGTGCTATCCATAGTCCTCACCAGTGGCAGGCGTTACGCAGCGGTTTCAGCGCTGGCGTTAACTGCGAAATATTAAAGGTCAGACGGGGTAACCCGCCGTTGGTGCTGTCGATCGTCAGCGTCTGCGCCGACATCAACCGCTTGATCTCATCAATGCCAGCCAGGCCCCGGCTGGATTCCAGCAAATAGCCGTTTTCACGCAGGAACCACTGCACGTTAAACCGGTCACTATCCGCCGTTAGCGTCACTGCACCGTCTTTTTGCGGACCGACCAAAGCGATCTGCAAACGGGTAATGTTGTCGATGCAGCTCAGCATCAGCACCGGCCGCGGTGGCGGCATACCAATCGCTGGCGTGGTCAACACCACCTGCGGGTTGTTGCCCTGCCCTTCGCTTATCAGGAATGCCGTTGAGTGATCGCTGCGGCCTTTTTCCTGCGCCATGGCTCGCTGCCAGGCTGGCCCGGCCTGTACCTGGCCGGGGTTGTCGCCGCTGGCCGCTGACAACGCGTTGTCATAGCAGTCCAAGCGCACCAACGGCGAGCTTTCACTGCGGCAGTTCATCAGCAGCGCTAACTGATGCGCATCCCCTTCGGGCTGAGGCAACTCCAGGCCGCTGAGCCACTCGGTGGCTGAATTGCTGCCGGAAAGCAGTAACGAACCGATCAATAACCACGTATTCATAGCTAACACCTGTATTTCGCCAACTTGTAACCCAGGGTGCGCGGCGTGATCCCCAGGCTGTCAGCGATGCGGTTTTTGTCAT
>NZ_JBKJYW010000488.1:0-6023 GCF_046715635.1 Serratia sp. (in: enterobacteria) | reverse complement strand
AACAACCACCCGGTTAACGGGCTACGCAGCTCCCACGACGGAGTTGTGATAATAAAAACTGGAGTTTATACACATGACCAACATCACGAAGAAGTCCCTGCTGGCAGCAGGCATTATTGCGGCGCTAGGCTTTACGGCGGCAGGAACTGCTTTTGCGGCCGATGTGCCAGCGGGCGTACAGCTGGCAGACAAGCAGGAAATCGTCAAGAACAACGGTTCCGAAGTACAATCCCTTGACCCGCACAAGATCGAAGGCGTGCCTGAAAACAACGTCACTCGCGATCTGATTGAAGGTCTGGCGAATAACAGCCTGGACGGTTCAGTGGTGCCGGGTGTCGCAGAAAGTTGGGATAACAAAGATTTTAAAGTGTGGACCTTCCACCTGCGCAAAGACGCCAAATGGTCGAACGGTGAGCCGGTGACGGCACAAGATTTCGTGTATAGCTGGCAGCGTTTGGTCGACCCGAAAACGGCTTCTCCTTATGCCAGCTATCTGCAGTATGCCCACGTGGAAAACGTAGATGACATCATCGCCGGTAAAAAAGACAAATCGACGCTGGGCGTGAAGGCCATCGACGATCATACCTTCCAGGTGACGCTGACCGAACCGGTGCCGTATCTGGTAGAAATGACTCCGCACTATGCTATGAAGCCGGTGAATAAAGAAGCGGTAGAGAAGTTTGGTGAGAAGTGGACCTTGCCACAGAACTACGTCAGCAACGGCGCATACAAGCTGAAAGACTGGGTAGTTAACGAACGTATCGTGCTGGAACGTAACCCGCAATACTGGGATAATGCGAAAACTATCATTAATAAAGTCACCTTCCTGCCGATCGCTTCAGAAGTCACCGACGTTAACCGCTATCGTACCGGCGAAATCGACATGACCTATAACAACATGCCGATCGAACTGTTCCAGAAGCTGAAAAAAGAGATCCCGAACGAAGTGCACGTCGACCCTTACCTGTGTACTTATTATTATGAAATCAACAACCAGAAGGCACCATTTACCGATGCTCGCGTGCGTGAAGCACTGAAGTTGGGAATGGATCGCGACATTATCGTCAATAAGGTGAAAAACCAGGGTGATCTGCCAGCTTATGGCTTTACTCCTCCTTACACAGACGGTGCCAAGTTGACCCCGCCAGAATGGTTTGGTTGGACACAGGACAAGCGTAACGAAGAAGCCAAAAAACTGCTGGCCGAAGCCGGTTATGGCCCAGGTAAACCGCTGACCTTCTCGCTGCTGTACAACACCTCCGATCTGCACAAGAAACTGGCCATTGCCGCTGCGTCTATCTGGAAGAAAAACCTGGGTGTGGACGTGAAGCTGGTGAACCAGGAGTGGAAAACCTTCCTCGATACCCGCCATCAGGGCACCTATGACGTGTCACGTGCTGCCTGGTGTGCTGACTACAACGAACCAAGCTCCTTCCTGAATATGATGCTGTCCGACAGCAGCAGTAACACCCCGCACTATAAGAGCGCCGAATTCGACAAGTTGATGGACAACGTGTTGACGGCGAAAACCAAAGAAGAGCGTGCCGACCTGTATCAGAAAGCTGAAGTCCAGCTGGATAAAGACTCTGCGATCGTGCCTGTGTACTATTACGTGAATGCCCGTCTGGTGAAACCTTACGTGGGTGGTTACTCTGGCAAAGATCCACTGGATAACGTTTACGACAAAAACCTGTACATCATCAAACATTGATGCGGCAAGGGCTGGTGGCACAGGTCACCAGCCCATTTTACGACTATAAGCCGTTATCAGGCTGAAGCACAGGGCTAGGGCAATGCTTAAATTTATCTTTCGTCGCTTGTTAGAGGCGATCCCGACACTATTTATCCTTATCACCATCTCTTTCTTTATGATGCGCCTCGCACCCGGCAGCCCGTTTACCGGTGAGCGCGCGCTGCCACCCGAAGTGTTGGCCAACATTGAAGCCAAATATCACCTTAACGATCCGATCTGGAAGCAGTACGGGCACTATTTGGTGCAGCTGTCGCAGGGCGATTTTGGCCCTTCATTCAAATACAAAGATTATTCGGTTAATGACCTGGTCAAGGCCTCGTTCCCCGTTTCAGCCAAGCTGGGTTTTGCCGCTTTTGTTCTGGCGGTGGTGCTGGGAGTGAGCGCAGGGGTTATTGCCGCGTTGAATCAGAACACCAAGTGGGACTATACGGTGATGGGGTTCGCCATGACCGGTGTGGTGATCCCCAGCTTTGTTGTCGCCCCTTTATTGGTGCTGATTTTCGCTATCACCTTGAAGTGGTTGCCCGGTGGTGGCTGGAACGGTGGGGCGCTGAAGTTCATGATCCTGCCGATGGTGGCGCTGTCTTTGGCTTATATCGCCAGCATCGCCCGTATCACCCGTGGCTCGATGATTGAGGTGCTGCACTCCAACTTTATCCGTACCGCGCGCGCCAAAGGGTTGCCGATGCGCCGCATTATTCTGCGCCACGCATTAAAGCCTGCGTTGCTGCCGGTGCTGTCGTATATGGGGCCAGCGTTTGTTGGGATTATCACCGGCTCGATGGTGATTGAGACTATTTACGGCCTGCCAGGAATTGGCCAGTTGTTCGTTAACGGCGCACTGAACCGAGACTATTCACTGGTGTTGAGCCTGACCATTCTGGTCGGCGGTTTGACCATCCTGTTTAACGCGATCGTCGACGTACTGTATGCCGTGATCGATCCGAAAATCCGTTACTAAGCTGGAGCACGCAAGATGTTGACGAAAAAGAACAGCGAAGCTCTGGAAAACTTCAGCGAAAAGCTGGAAGTTGAAGGGCGTAGTCTGTGGCAGGACGCTCGCCGCCGCTTTATGCACAACCGTGCGGCGGTGACCAGCCTGTTTGTGTTAGCGCTGATCACCCTGTTTGTGATCTGTGCCCCCTGGCTGTCGCAGTTTGCTTATGATGACACCGATTGGGCAATGATGTCCGCCGCGCCTAACCTGGAGTCCGGGCACTATTTCGGTACCGACTCCTCAGGGCGTGACCTGCTGGTGCGTGTGGCCATTGGTGGGCGTATCTCGCTGATGGTGGGGGTCGCTGCGGCGCTGGTGGCCGTGGTATTGGGCACCTTGTACGGTTCACTTTCTGGCTATCTGGGCGGTAAAACCGACTCGGTGATGATGCGTTTGCTGGAGATCCTCAACTCCTTCCCGTTCATGTTCTTTGTGATCCTGCTGGTGACCTTCTTCGGGCAAAACATCCTGCTGATCTTTGTGGCGATCGGCATGGTGTCGTGGCTGGATATGGCGCGTATTGTGCGCGGGCAGACGCTCAGCCTTAAACGTAAAGAGTTTATCGAAGCGGCGCTGGTATGCGGCGTGTCGACCCGTAATATCGTCCTGCGGCATATCGTGCCGAACGTACTGGGCGTGGTAGTGGTATACGCCTCGCTGCTGGTGCCGAGCATGATCCTGTTTGAATCCTTCCTCAGCTTCCTGGGGCTAGGCACTCAGGAGCCGCTGAGCAGTTGGGGCGCATTGCTGAGCGATGGGGCCAACTCGATGGAAGTTTCACCGTGGTTGCTGCTGTTTCCGGCCTGTTTCCTGGTTATCACTCTATTTTGTTTCAACTTTATCGGCGATGGCCTGCGTGATGCCCTCGACCCGAAAGATCGTTAAGGAGTGCAACCATGAGCATTAATTCTCAACCACAAAACGGACTGTTGCTGGACGTCAAAGATCTGCGTGTGACGTTCGGTACGCCAGACGGCGATGTTACCGCGGTGAACGATCTCAACTTCGATCTGCGTGCGGGTGAAACCTTGGGCATCGTTGGGGAATCGGGATCCGGCAAGTCACAGACGGCATTTGCATTGATGGGCTTGCTGGCCAGCAATGGCCGCATTGGCGGCTCGGCAAAATTCAACGGCCGTGAAATTCTCAACCTGCCAGAAAGCCAACTCAACAAGCTGCGGGCCGAAGAAATCTCGATGATCTTCCAGGACCCAATGACCTCGTTGAACCCTTATATGCGGGTTGGCGAGCAGTTGATGGAAGTGCTGATGCTGCATAAAAAAATGAGCAAAAGCGAGGCGTTTGAAGAGTCGGTGCGCATGCTGGATGCGGTCAAAATGCCGGAAGCTCGCAAGCGTATGCGGATGTATCCGCATGAGTTCTCTGGCGGGATGCGCCAGCGCGTGATGATCGCCATGGCGTTGCTGTGTCGGCCAAAGCTGCTGATTGCCGATGAGCCAACCACCGCGCTGGACGTTACCGTGCAGGCACAGATCATGACGCTGCTTAACGAACTGAAGCGTGAATTCAATACGGCGATCATCATGATCACCCATGATTTGGGCGTGGTTGCCGGGATCTGTAACAAGGTATTGGTGATGTATGCTGGCCGCACCATGGAATACGGCAGTGCCCGCGATGTGTTTTATCATCCGAGCCACCCGTATTCCATCGGCCTGCTCAATGCGGTGCCGCGTCTGGATGCCGAAGGTGAAGCGTTGATGACCATCCCTGGTAACCCACCGAACCTGCTGCGTTTGCCAAAGGGCTGTCCGTTCCAACCGCGTTGTCCGTATGCGATGGAGCAGTGCGCGAGTGCTCCGCCATTGGAGCAGTTTGGTGAGGGGCGCCTGCGCGCCTGTTTCAAGCCGGTGGAGGCGTTGGTATGACCGCAACCGATAAAAGAGTGCTGCTGGAAGTCACAGACCTGAAAGTTCACTTCGATATTCATGATGACAAGCAGTGGTTCTGGCAGGCACCTAAAACGCTGAAGGCGGTGGATGGTGTCACTGTCCGTCTGTTTGAAGGCGAAACGCTAGGGGTGGTAGGGGAGTCAGGCTGCGGTAAATCCACTTTCGCACGGGCAATTATCGGCCTGGTGAAGGCGACCAGTGGCCGCGTTGCCTGGCTGGGCAAAGATCTGCTGGGCATGAGCGATGCCGATTGGCGCAAGACGCGCAGCGATATTCAGATGATTTTCCAGGATCCGCTGGCCTCGCTGAACCCGCGTATGACTATCGGTGAGATCATCGCCGAACCGCTGCGTACCTATAACCCGAAAATGCCGCGTCAGGAAGTGAAGGATAAGGTCAAAGCGATGATGTTGAAGGTGGGCCTGTTGCCGAACCTGATCAACCGTTATCCGCATGAATTCTCCGGCGGGCAGTGCCAGCGTATCGGTATTGCCCGGGCCTTGATCCTGGAGCCGAAACTGGTGATTTGTGATGAGCCGGTCTCCGCCTTGGACGTGTCTATTCAGGCGCAGGTAGTGAATCTGTTGCAGCAATTGCAGCGCGAGATGGGGTTATCGCTAATCTTTATCGCCCACGATCTGGCGGTGGTTAAACACATTTCCGATCGGGTGCTGGTAATGTATCTGGGCCATGCGGTGGAGTTGGGAACCTATGATGAGGTCTATCATAACCCGCAGCATCCTTATACCAAGGCTCTGATGTCGGCGGTTCCGGTGCCGGATCCTGACAAGGAGAAGGAAAAGCAGATCCAACTGCTGGAAGGGGAGCTGCCATCACCAATCAATCCGCCTTCGGGCTGTGTGTTCCGCACCCGTTGCCCGATTGCGGGGCCGGAATGCGCCATAACGCGCCCATTGCTGGAAGGCAGCTTCCGCCATGCGGTATCGTGCCTGAAGGTTGATCCGTTGTAATGGGCTGATTTATAATAAAAAACCTGCCATTGGGCAGGTTTTTTTATACCGTTAACCGGCTTATTCTTTCCATAAAATGTGGCACAGCTTGTTATCTTTCTCGCGGCAGATCAGTACGCGGGCAAAGACATCGTTGATAGGCTCGCCATCGCTGTCCGCCAGGCCGATCACCACCTCGGCAAAGAAGTCCGGATTCAGATCGTAATCCACGTGTTCCTGCCAGTCCTCTGCCGGATCGTACAGCTCGGCACCACCGCGCTCTTCAAACTGTAAATTGAACAGCAAAATATCCGCGGGATCCAGATTGTCGCCAGCCAGCTCAAGGAAGATGTCGTAGGCTTGTTCCAGCGTTTCATCTTCGGTAAGGCGATTATTCAAGTCCATATAAA
>NZ_JBKJYW010000487.1:0-7728 GCF_046715635.1 Serratia sp. (in: enterobacteria) | reverse complement strand
TTTGCGCCTGCGCGCTTTGCAAGGCGGCTTGCGATTTACGCAGTGCATTCTGTTGCAAGGTCGGATCGATTTCCGCCAGCAGTTGCCCGCGGGTGACACGATCCCCCTGTTTTACATACAGCTTTTGCAGTTGGCCATTCACCTGCGCACCAACGCTGACCTGCAGCGCCGGTTTAAGAATACCGGTGGCCAAGACGGTTTTCTCGATATCGCCACGGGTGATCTCTTCAGTATCAAAAGCATTATTCTGCGTAGGCGCAACGACGAACCAAATGAGCGTACAGATCCATGCCACCAGACCCAGCAAGGCAATCAGCACTAATCTGCGTTTATCCATTCCAGCCATTTTCAACTTCATTAACACACCGCCGTGGTTAACGCTGGTGACACTGCAAACTCCGTTGCAACACTCACCACATGGCCGTTGCTCACGCGGTATACCCGCTCAAACATCGGCAAGACGCTCTCGCTGTGCGTGACGGTGATCAACGTTTTATGGTGCTCACGGCAATGTGTCAGCAAAGTGGTCATCACCTGATGCGCCGTGTCCTCATCCAGATTGGCCGTGGGTTCATCGAGCACCAGCACCGGGCGATCGCTGTACATGGCCCGAGCCAACAGCAGACGTTGACGTTGCCCCAGGGATAGCCCGGCATGACTCTCACGGATCAGGGCATTCAGGCCCCCCGGCAATTTCTCTATCACCGAGCTCAGATTAAGTCCCTCGAGGGAGCGCTCGATCTGCCGATGTTTGCGCTCATCGAACCCCTCATCAAATAGCGTGATGTTCTCCAACACCGAGGCATTGAATAAGATATCCTCCTGACTTTGCAGGAAAAATAGGCCATGCACCTGCTGATACTCGAGCGGTTGGCCATCAACCAGTATCTCCCCTTGCTGCGGTGTCATCAGGCCGGTCATCACCTTCAGTAAGGTGCTTTTACCCGCGCCAGATTCACCGACAATGGCAATGCTTTGCCCCGGCTTGAGCGACAGGGAAAGGTCGTGCAATACCGGTTGCTGAGCGTCATAGGCAAAGGCGATATTTTTATAACGCAACTGCGAGGTAAAGGTCGGGATAGGTGCAGGTACCGCACCATCCGCTCTATCCAGTTCAGGTCGTGATGGGAACAAGTCCCTGGCGCGGGTATCGATCACGTGCAGCTGGTTTTTTTGCAAAATGGCGTAGAAAATCTTGGTGATATAGGAGGTGAAAATTTCACGCACAAAGCTATAAGCAAAGAACTCACCCAACGTGATAGTGCCGCTTTTCAGCAACGGCAGCGCCAGCAACATAAAGAACACCATCTCCAGGCTGCCGATCAACTGATACAGGCTGCTTTTGACCTGCTCGTACATTCTCTGCTGCTGGCGACAGGTAAACAGTGATAGAGCAAATTTGGCAAACATCCCTTTGCGCTGGCTATCCAACCCGGCGGACTTGATGGTGGAGAACCCTTGAATGCTCTCCAGAATAAAATCGCTCTGCTCAGCGGTTTTTACCTGCAACTGCTGGGTGTAAAAACGGTCACGATAGATGGCCCAGACGCTGACCAACCCCATCAGGGTGACGCCCACTCCAGACACCATGGCCAGCAGCGGGCTCATATAGCACATCACAGCCAGCGCGATAGCGCCGATGATCCAATCGGTACGCAGGCCGTTATCCAGTTCAATCTTGATGCCAGACGCCATCTGCCAGTTTGAAAAACGGCTGAAGACTTCGCCCGGCGCACGTTTATCAAAGAAGTTCAACGAATTACTGAGTAGACGTGAGAATCCGGCTACGCTATTGACCACCACAAAACGTTTGATAAATCGCTCGGTGATCCAGCGCACCCCGAAGGCCAACGTGGTCGACACGACAAACGCCAGCAGGAAGTAGAAGTATGGGAAGTCGGTTTCCCCAGCGCTAGAAAAAACCTGATTGATGGCGCTGCTGACCATCGTCGGCATGATAAACAGGGTTAAGGAAATCAGAAACGCCAGGATCATCAGCCGGTAAATACCGGGGATACGCGCCGTTTCTTTCAGGCTCATGGTGTCGGACGCACTAAAGCGTTTACTGGGCTGAACGTTGGCCAGCGCCTGAGGGTCGGGCTGGGTTTCACTGTCCAGCACCAGCGCATAACCGCTGATTTCCATTTTTAACGCATCAATCGGCAACAGTTGCTGACCAATACCCGGGTTCATCACGCAAACATGGTTACCTTTACGGTAGGCCAGCACCACATAATGGCTCGCCCCATAATGTAAAATGGCGGGCAGCGGTAGTTCCGCCAGTTCATCATGTGCAAAGGCTACGGGATAGGCGGGCATCGCCAACTCTGTCATGATGTCGCACAGTGTGGCCAGCGAGGTGCCGTGCTGTGAAGCGGGATAACGCTCGCGCAAGCTCTCCAATGGCGCACTAATGCCCTGCGTTTCCGCCATCATGGCGATGCAGGCCAACCCACATTCATTCGTTTCGCCTTGAAAGACCAGCGCCGGGATTATCTTTTCCATGATCTGACTTCTTCAATTTCCAGGTTATTCATTGATAAAAAATAACGAATGTGAGTGCCATAACAGCCAGTCTTCAGGGTGCCTGACGATCGACGTTTCAATCAGTTCCGGTAGTTTGGCTTTCAGGTTGCGGGCCGGAATCGGTGGATAAATGTGGATCTTTATTCCCTGGTCGTAATACAGGTAATAAGAGACCACCTGAGCTGACAAGGCTCTGGCGATACGGATCACGCCGCTGTGCAAGTTGGCCGGGCGATCAAACAGGCGACAGCTTAGCTTCGCCGTTTTCGCCTCATTGCTATTGACGGTGTAATCCGGCGTAATATCGGGGAATAGCATGATATTGCGTTGATGATCGGCCGCTTCCATAATCGCGCGACTCAAATTACCGGCAATCGCCCGGTTATCGTCATGGATTGAGCAGTAAGACAGGTTAACCCCCGCTTGCCGTCGCGCTCTTTCCTGGTAGACCTCCGCACTGGCGGAAACCACCACCGTCGCCTGCCCCGGAAAAACCCCGGCCCCCACCATGCCAGCCAGCACGTCAGAGACCATATGCAGCGGAGCAAGCACTACGGGTTGCCCTGCTTGGTGCAAGGGCTCGACGACCGCGTTAAGCTGCACCTTACAGCGCTCCAACTGGGCCAAGAGTTGAGCGTTACCGGCATAGGTAGCGGCCAGATCCAGCAAGCGGCGACGCTGGCTGATCTTGGCAAAATCCACCTTACGACCATCGTCAATCAGGCATTGCTTATTGGCTGCGGCCACAAAGGCACGCCTGCGCTCCCCCCGGTTATTCAACCGCAACCGGCGGCTAAGCGCCGCCAGCCCAAGAAACCAACGATAATCGCCATGCTGCAGCAACCAGCAAACGGCCTTGCCCTGTGCTCTGCGCCAGGGCAAAAAGCTCCGCGCGATTTTTTCCAGGGCATCTCTCCATGCCAGGTAAACCCACACGGCAAAGAAACGCATTATTGCTCCAGCGGTTGGTCATGCTGTAGCAGCGACAGCAGGTGATCGGCAAATTCAGGGAAATCGCAATCCTGTAGTGCCAGCCACTTCTTGTTGACGATAAAGGTTGGCGTCGCGTTGATTTTGTAGTGATCGGACACGGTAGTCATATAGTTCAGCAACTCTGCGACCTGCGGCGTTTGACTGGCAGCGTTATAAGCCGCGAGATCGATACCATTCTCCGTTAACCAGCTATCACGGTTTTGGGGATTACCCAGATCGATTTTTTGTTTGAGGACGGCGTTATAGGCACTTTCACGGTGCTGAGGTTCAATGCCCATCACCGTCAGGGTGGCAAACAACGGGGAGAGGCTGGCCAGCCCATTCATCTGCACGTTATTGATATGCAGACGGATCAGTTTTGTCCCCGCAGGCATACGCGCCTCCAGCTTGGCAATATTCTCTTCGTTTATGGCACAGTAGTGGCAGCCGTAGGAGAATATCTCGACGATGGTATTGTCATCTTTGATCGGGCTATTGTTAACTTCGTCATCACTGATGGCAATCAGAGCTTGCTGTTCGATGCCCTGATTCAATACAAAATAGTGGAAATAGGCCGTCGTGATCAACGAGGAGATAATGATGATCGCCAAGGTATAAATGAGAAGAAGCAGAGGTCTTTTGAACATGAACCATACGTCCTAAAAAAGGCACACCAATGAACTATTATAACGGAGGGATAGCCATTTTTTATTTAGCACGTAGCACTGTTGGAAAGCCAACAGCCATCACATCCCTGTCCATCAATAAGCACAATTTCCAAACAGGCCAATGCGAAAATCCTATCGCATCAGCCCGAACTTATATCCTGAAACTCAGGAAGGGTTTACGGCCTGCCAGCTGGGCAGTTGGACACATCCGCAGCAGGGGTGATAGTCTGGCTAACAATCCGACCATGCTTATCCAGGCAAGTATTGACTGCATTACAAGCACCGCCTGCACCACTAACATACTCAACAACACAGACTTTTGCGTGCTTACCGCCAACAATTACACTTGCTTCAAACGTATTAATTTTTTTCACAACATCATCCTTTTTTTATAAAAGTGAAATAAAATAGCCCTAGTAAATGCCTATCATCAGTGATAGAACAACTCTACACTCAATATAAAGACACAACTAACCGCGCCTTTATTAAAGTGCAGAGTTAAACTGAGTTTTTTACGTTCCAACAAAAAGCTTCAGCCCAAGGATAGCCCGACAACTAAAGCAGATCAATAATAATTTTAGTGGTAAGCAGCATATTCAATCCAAATCATAACGCCGTTAATACAGGATATTTCCCATTAAAAGCAAGATTACACCCAATAAAAAAACAAATTCCTGAATATACCGCATTAAATAATAATAATTAATAAAGGAAAATTCCCTGAACGTAAAAACAGACTTACGTCAAGAATGAAAGACATTAAAGAAAATCTAAACGGTATTACAAGGAGATAAGTCGGAGGGAGAAAGCAGAGTAACTTGCAATGTTGATAACACGACACGAACTGTGCGGCACTGGGCCTTTTATAATCCCCAGCAGAGTTCCACGTTTAGGCGCAGCGAAGCCCTGAATGTCTTTGACATTAGACTGTACATACGCCCCGGACGGACGCAGGCCGAAGTCGAACGGGTACTGCGCCACCCGCTCAATGTTCCGTGCCTTGTCGGCAAAGCCATGGGCCTGGCTATTACGGCTGCCAATGCGGTTAGCGTTATAAAACTGGGTAAACATAGCCGCCAGATAGACATTTCCTGCCTGGTTCAGGTTAACCTGGTATTCTCACATGCCGAAGCCGGTCAGGCTTTCGTTGATTTGGGCTTCGCCACGCTGGCCCAGACGTAGATAAGACTGATCACCATCAACCGATGTCGTTACTGGAGAAATGGCGCTGGCCATCTAGCTTGCCGAACAGATCCAGCTTGTTGCCGTCCTTTTTGAAGATTCCAGCAGCGACTGCGATGCCTGCAACCAGTAAAGCCGGAGCTAACAGTGAAAGCACGCGAATTTTCATAATAGTTCTCTATCTAAAGTTTATACAAAAAGTGATTATCGAAATACGGTAAAGCGCGGATGAAAGCTGAAGCTACACTTAGCATAACGATGTTCATTCCTTACCCTTTCCTTTCTGGCGAAGGAAAGCATATTGAGTAAACTCTGATTGCAATAGTTAAATTAATAATTGAAAATACAAACCTCGCAATTATTGTTTTTTCAGTTGAGTTAAATAGACAATTAAATATTAAAAATGACCTTCACAAAGAAATAGTTAATACCCTACCCTTGATTAAATTCAACCATTAAATATAAAAATACCTAATATTTTCAATGAAATAAAAAACCAATGCCATTTCATTAAGACCTTTATCTCCGACATCCATGATATCATCACACAATTTGTTGATTTTTTGCGAAAAATCATAATCCTGAAAGAGGTAGGGATTACAATTTCACAACAAATGTAAATGACAACCAATCGCAATGATAATGCCACAACCTCTACCATGGATATCAACCATCAAATAGGATTATTTACAAAACATTGAAAAATGAAGATTCCTAAACGAACCCTAAATAAGATATTTATTTAATAAAAATATCTTAATGCTATAACCAGAAAAATGATTGAGATCATAACCAAGAATCATCTCAATCCGTACCCTCATCAGCATCCATCCATCCATACGCCGCTGGTATTCATTGCCTTTTACACATCATCTCCGTCGGAAAACCATTAGCATTGATTGATTGATTAACCCATAGCCAAAATCTGGGCCAACGGCATGAAATGAAGATAATTTCCTCACGTTGGCAAACGGCATACTAAGCTTGAAGAGTCTACGAGTGGTTGAAACTGAAGGAAACAATATGGGTTGTGTATACCCGCTAGTAGGCATGGGGAATAGCGCCGGGAGTGCCTGAAATCCTAGGTGGTTGTGTCCTACGGCCACAGTAGCAAGATTAAGTTCCCGCAGTAGCGTGAACCAAGGCCGGAGCTGGCCTAGACGAGCGGTAAGACGTGATACATATGGTCAACGAGTTACTCATCGCTCCCCTAAAATCCGATCCTAAGAGATTGCATCGTGAATATAAAACTGGTTGCCGTTGTGCTTTGCACACTTTTTCTTACCGCCTGCGACAATGAGACGCCTAAAGAACTCGAAAGCGTCCGTCCGGTGAATATCTTTGAAGTTAGCAACAGTGCCCAGCAAGGAGTGCGCATTTTCCCTGCCAGGATTGTCGCGGGTGACCGTACCGAGCTGGCTTTTAAGCGCCCGGGGCAACTGCAGCAACTACTGGTACGCGAAGGAGAACGTGTCAACCAGGGGCAAGTGATTGCCGAGCTAAACAGTAATGACGCACGCTTGCGGCTACGTGATCGACAGGCCGCGTTCGATCTGGCACAGGCTCAATTCAACCGTTTTGCTACCCTGAGTGCCCGTAATGTCGTTCCCCGTGCCGAACTGGATGTTCATCGTGCAGCACGTGATTCAGCCCAGGCCGCCTTGAAGTTGGCCAGGGAGGAAGTGAGCGATATGCAAATCCGCGCCCCCTTTACCGGAGTTATCGCCACGCTCAATGCCCGCAACCATCAGGTGATCCCGGCTGGTCAGCCGATAGCGACCTTGAACTCGCTAGACTCGCTGGATGTGGTGTTCAGCATCCCCGAGAATCTGTTCATTGTGATTGATGAGAACAATGCACAATACCAACCTATTGTTCGGTTGAATAACTTACCGGGCCGCGAGTTTACCGCCCAATATAAAGAACACACCACCAATACCACGGCTGGTTCATTGACCTATCAAATGACCCTGACCATGCCGCGCCCGCAGGATCTGCCGCTGCTCTCAGGAATGAGCGGCAGTGTGAAAATCAATCTCGGCAATCTGGCCGGGGCTACGCAGAAGGCCAATGTCATCGTGCCCGTAGAGGCGGTATTCAACCCAGATAACAGCCCACGCAATCAGCCCCACGTGTGGGTGATCAAGGAACGTGATGGCAAACTGTTTGTTGAATCTCGTCAGGTTGAAACCGGGCAACTGACCGCCAATGGCATTCAGATCGTCTCCGGTCTGGCCGATGGTGAACGGATTGTCGCCGCCGGTACTCGCGAACTGCGCCCCAATCAGGAAGTGCGCGCCTGGGTCCGTGAGCGAGGTCTGTAATGAAACTGACAGAGAACTTTATCAACAACGGCACCCGTATCTGGTTGGCGATCCTG
>NZ_JBKJYW010000486.1:0-3713 GCF_046715635.1 Serratia sp. (in: enterobacteria) | reverse complement strand
CTCTCCCGCGGGCTTGTTGTCCCAGAGGGGAATCGGGCTGTGGCGTCAGGTACTACTCGGTTAAAGTCTACCCACCTTTGGGGGGGTAATTAAAGTACCTTTAAACATACAAGGGGACCGATCGAGTAGGTTTGTAAATTCATTGGCTCACCTTGAATGAGGGGGCGATCGAGTTTGCTGAGATGACCTTTTTATTTCCAAAAGAGCAGGGTCTAATAGCTCCCTCTCCCTGTGGGAGAGGGTTGGGGTGAGGGGCCATCACGGCTGATCGACACGCTCTTGACCTGTGCATACAGCCACTGACCGGGCCTGATAGCCAGATCGTCACGTGCCCATGGGGTGATCCGCGCCCAGAGAATATTTTCCCCGACCATCAGCTTCACCTCAACCTGCCCTGCCACATCCAGACACTCCACCACCTTGGCGGGCAGAATATTACGGATGCTGCTGTTGGCTGGCGGTTGCAGCACTAAAGAAACGTCGGCGGCGTTGATACGAATACGCATTTGGCTGCCCACTGGCGCTTCAATACCGCCGACCCAAAGCCGCTGATCGCCCAGCGCCAGCGCGGTCATGGCATAACGCGGGTGATGCTCAATCACGCTCACGCTCAACACGCTGCTCTGATCTTCACGCTGTAGCCAAGGCCGCAGCGCGCTGCTGGCCCAAACCTCCTCCAGCCCGCCATACGCCCGCACCTGGCCGTGATCCAACACCATCACCTGCTCTGCCAGGCGCAAGATCTCGTCCATGCTGTGGCTGACATAGAGGATGGGGATGTTGACGTCCTGCGCCAGACGCTCCAGATACGGCAACAGCTCACGCTTGCGCGGCATATCGAGCGAGGCCAGCGGTTCATCCATCAGCAACAGTTCCGGCGCGGTTAGCAACGCCCGACCAATCGCGACGCGCTGCTTTTCACCGCCGGACAGGGTCAAAGGCAAGCGGTTCAGCAACGGCGCAATCCCCAACAGCTCGACAATGCTGTCAAACTGGCCGCGCATACTGGCCGCCATACCGTATTGCAGGTTGCCGCGTACGCGATAATGCGGGAACAGGCGCGCATCCTGGAAAACATAGCCAACCCGGCGTTTTTCCGGTGGCAAACAGACACCGCTGGCGGTATCCACCAGCGTACGGCCATTAAGGACAATACGCCCCTGCTGCACCAGCGTCAGGCCACCGATGGCGTTGATCAAGGAGGTTTTACCGGCCCCGGAAAGCCCGAAGATCGCGGTGATCCCCTGAGCCGGCAGATTAGCCTGTACGTTGAGATTGAGATCGCCAAGCTGTTGGGAGAAATCCAGTTCTAACATCTATAAACCCATACGCTTGCGGCCCCAGCGGGCCAGCCATTCGGAAACCATCAGGGCAGCCAGTGCCAACACGATGGCAATTACGCACAGGCGCGCTGCCGCCGCTTCGGCCCCAGGCGTTTCAATCAGGGTGTACATTGCCAGCGGAATGGTGCGGGTTTCACCAGGGATATTGGAAACAAAGGTGATGGTGGCACCAAACTCGCCCAAAGAGCGGGCAAAGGCCAATACCACACCTACGATCACGCCGGGCAGAGAAAGCGGTAAGGTGATGGTGAAAAACACCCGCCACGGATTAGCGCCCAAGGTGCGGGCCGCCTGTTCCAACCGGGTATCTACCGCTTCCAGCGACATACGGATAGCACGCACCATCAGCGGGAAGGCCACCACCGCCGAAGCCAAGGCGGCACCACGCCAGCTGAAACTGAAGCTGAAACCAAACCAGTTGTACAGCCATTCGCCGATAAAGCCGCGCCGCCCCATGGCGATCAGCAGCAAATAGCCCACCACCACCGGTGGCAGGACTAACGGCAGATGAATAATACTATCCAACAACGATTTACCGGGGAAATTGCAGCGCACCAGGATCCAGGCCATCAAAATACCCAGCGGCAAACTGCAGATCACTGCCAGGCTGGAGACTTTCAGGCTCAGTTCAACCGCCTGCCATTCATACTCACTTAATATCATTTACGCGGGGTAAATCCATAACGTTCGAAGATAGCCGCAGCGGCCGGGGTCTTCAGGTAATCGTAGAAAGCCGTCACGGCTGGCGTCTGGTGATCCTTAACGATGGCCATTGGATACTCGACCGGCTTGTGGCTGTCTTCTGGGAAGATGGCAATCACTTTGACCTTGTCGCTGGCCACGGCGTCGGAGCCGTAAACGATGCCCAGCGGGGCTTCTTCACGCTCAACCATGGCCATGGCACTGCGCACGTTATTAGCCCGCGCCAGTTGAGGTTCCAGCGTGGTCCATGCTCCCAAATTCTGCAACGCTTCTTTCGCGTAGATACCCGCAGGAACATGATCCGGATCGCCCACGGACAGGCGGCCACCGTTGAGCAATTTGGCCCAGTCGGTTTGCTTGTTGAGGGTGACTTTATCTTGTTTTGCCGATTTGGCGGCGATCAGCACCAGTTCGTTGCCCAACAGGGTATAACGGGTGTCTTTCACCATCTGCTGCTTATCGATGGCGTAATCCATCCATTGCTGATCGGCAGAGATGAACATATCCGCAGGCGCCCCTTGCTCAATCTGGCGTGCCAGCGTTGAGGAGGAAGCAAAAGAGGAGACGACTTCGACGTCTTTGCCTTTCTGATATTCGGTGGCGATATCCTGTAAAGCGTTGGTCAGCGAGGCCGCGGCAAACACGGTGATTTTCTCCGCCGCAGAAACCTGTGCCACCAGCCCGCAAGCCAATGCCATACCGCCAACCCAGTTAATCCATTGCTGTTTCATTGTTTTCTCCGCAAGTTAACTATCATCACATCGCTATGTAAAAAATAATATAACGCAGCGAGAACGATTGTCATGCGGTTTATCGGCAAAGCGAGAGATAACTTGAGAAATACCCGCCAAAACGGCTCGGCGGGCATTTGGGATGGGATTAGCTGCGGTTTTCTTTAGGATGGCCAACTTTGGAGAAGACGTTAAACACCTCACCCAAGCCATAAATCAAGCCTAAAATAATGGCCATTACTACCGGCACCATTACACGGCAAACAACAGACTGGTCAATAATTCTAACATGGTAGCCTCACTTAACTGCTTTAAACCGCTGCGTAGGCTTCACTGTAAACCAAAACGCAGGCGAAAACGCGGTTATTTTACCGGCTGCAGGAAATTTGTAACCGGCTAAACGTGCTCAGTTGGCGCTTTGCGGCAAATCGGCGACAATGACCGGACTTATTGCCCTATAAGGACCTAACATGCAGGCCGAGATCCTCCTTACCTTAAAGCTGCAGCAGAAGCTGTTCGCTGACCCACGCCGCATCGCGCTGCTCAAGCAAGTGGTGCATACCGGCTCGATCAGTCAGGGAGCCAAACTGGCGGGGATCAGCTACAAAAGCGCCTGGGATGCCATCAACGAAATGAATCAGCTAGCCGAGCAAACGGTGGTCGAGCGCGCTACCGGTGGCAAAGGCGGCGGCGGCGCGCAGGTGACCCGTTATGGCTTGCGGCTGATCCAACTTTACGATCTGCTGGGCCAAATCCAGCAGAAGGCCTTTGACGTGTTGCAACAAGACCATCTGCCGTTGGACAGCCTGTTGGCCGCCATCGCCCGTTTCTCGTTGCAAACCAGCGCCCGCAACCAGTTTTTCGGTACCGTAATTGAACGCGATCACCAGCAGGTCCAACAGCATATCAGCCTGCTGCTGGCCGACGGCCACACCCG
>NZ_JBKJYW010000485.1:0-12525 GCF_046715635.1 Serratia sp. (in: enterobacteria) | reverse complement strand
GTGATCCGTTTTGGCCAGGGCCAGCCAGGCGTTGAGGCGTTGGGGCGCTATAGCAAGGTTGATGAGCTGCCGTTTGATTTTATACGTCGTCGCTTGTCGATAGTGGTACAGGATGAACAACAGCGCCAACTGCTGATTTGCAAAGGTGCAGTTGAAGAGATGTTGGAGATTGCCACTCACGTCCGTGTCGGGCAAGAGGTGTTGACGCTTGACGAGGCTCGCCGTGCCGATTTGCAGGCGTTGGCCTGCCAGTACAATGAAGATGGTTTCCGCGTGCTGGTGCTGGCAACGCGAGATCTGGGTCTGGAAGGTTGCTCTCTGCCATTGAGCATTGTGGATGAACGCGACCTGGTGATCGAAGGCCTGCTGACCTTCCTCGATCCGCCAAAAGAGAGCGCTCGTGAAGCGATTGCTGCCCTGCAGGAAAATGGCGTGGCGGTGAAAGTGCTGACCGGTGACAACCCGGTAATCACCTGTAAAATCTGCCGTGACGTTGGCCTGGAACCGGGAACGCCGCTCTCCGGCCTGGAGATTGAACAGATGGACGATGCCCATCTGATGCGTGAGGTTGAACAACGTACGGTATTCACCAAGCTGACGCCGCTACAAAAATCACGCGTGCTGAAAATGTTGCAGGCTAATGGCCACACCGTGGGCTTCCTGGGGGATGGCATTAACGACGCCCCGGCGTTACGCGATGCCGACGTGGGCATTTCTGTCGATACCGGTACCGATATCGCCAAGGAGTCCGCCGACATTATCCTGTTGGAAAAGAACCTGATGGTGCTGGAAGAAGGGGTGATCAAAGGGCGTGAAACCTTCGGAAATATCATCAAGTATCTGAACATGACTGCCAGCTCCAACTTTGGCAACGTGTTCTCGGTGCTGGTGGCCAGTGCGTTTATTCCGTTCCTGCCGATGCTGGCGATCCACCTGCTGTTACAGAACCTGATGTACGATATCTCCCAGCTTTCCCTGCCGTGGGACAAGATGGACAAAGAGTTCCTGCGTAAACCCCGCAAATGGGATGCCAAGAATATTGGCCGCTTTATGCTGTGGATTGGGCCGACGTCGTCGATTTTCGACATCACGACCTATGCGTTGATGTGGTTCGTGTTTGCCGCCAATAGCGTAGAGCATCAGGCGCTGTTCCAATCCGGCTGGTTTATTGAAGGGCTGCTGTCTCAGACGCTGGTAGTGCATATGCTGCGTACCCAGAAGATCCCGTTCATTCAGAGCACGGCGGCGCTGCCGGTGTTGTTGACCACCGGGATTATTATGGCACTCGGTATCTATATTCCGTTCTCGCCGCTCGGGGCATGGGTAGGGTTGCAACCGCTGCCGTGGGAGTATTTCCCTTGGCTGGTGGCCACGCTGGTCAGCTACTGTGTGGTGGCGCAATTGATGAAGCGTTTCTACATCCGTCGCTTTGGCAAGTGGTTCTAATCAGCGTCGACGCCGGGCATCGTGCCCGGCGTTACAGTCAGGCTGCGGCTTAAAAGCTTTTTACCAGAACATCGGCTGGCAACTCTGTGCCATGTTTCAGCAGATGCTCGAAAGATTTCTCGCAGCTTTTCAACTGCTGCAAAAACTCTTGTGGAGAAAGATCGTGTTGTTTACCGCTCATATAGGCCAGCGCCAGTTCTTTGGCCTGATAGCGTGAAAAATTGTACATGGTGCCCCCGGTGAAATAAGCAGTGTGATTACTACTGATTGTAGGGGGCGAGCAGATAATAGACAGTGGCTTTGGCGTATAGAATCAATAGCCGAAACTTAACTACAGGCTGCGGCAATGCCTACGATATTCAGACGGGGACGATCGGTGTGCTTTTTGAATATCCTGCAAAAATAGTTACTGTCGTCGAACCCGCAGTTGTGGGCGATCTCTTTGATTATCAGGTTATAGCCACGTAACAACCGATGTCTGCACCGGATCTGCGAGACAGCTCTCGTTAATTGTTACGTTAATGTTGCCAGAATGAACTATTGTCTTCTCTTCACTTGCTAACCAGCAACGCGCGTCACGTTTGCCAAAGGCGTGTGAGCGACACGGAGAGAGAACATGAATCAGCGGGAACTAGAAAGCGCCATCGTCACCGATTTTTCCAAGCGCATGAGCTACGGTGATTACCTGTGCCTGGATCGACTACTGGATTGTCAGCAGCCACTTTCCAACCCACAGCATCATGATGAGATGCTGTTTGTTGTACAGCACCAGACCTCGGAGCTGTGGATGAAACTGATGCTGCATGAACTGCAGGCAGCCAGGACTTTGGTGCAGCAGGATAAGCTCAGCCACTGCTTCAAGATCCTGGCCAGGGTGAAGCAGATCCAGCGTCTGCTGTTTGAGCAATGGGCGGTGCTGGAAACGCTGACCCCGTCAGAATATGTGGAGTTCCGTGGCGTGTTGGGTAACTCGTCGGGTTTCCAATCTCATCAATATCGTTCGATCGAGTTTTTGTTGGGTAATAAAAATGCCGCCATGCTGGCCGTCTTCAGCGACGATGCGTCAAAACATGCGGCGCTGAAAGCGATCCTCGAAGCCCCGAGCCTGTATGACGAGTTCCTCCGTTATCTTTCCCGCCACGGTCTTACGGTGCCTCAGGCATGCATTGAACGAGACTGGACCCAGCCTTACCAGCGCAATCCGGAACTGCTGCCGGTGTTCAAACTAATCTATGATAATCCGCAAACCTACTGGGCGGCCTACGAAATGGCCGAGAAGCTGGTGGATATAGAGGAAAGCTTCCATTTATGGCGTTTTCGCCATATGAAAACGGTCGAGCGGATCATCGGTTTTAAATCAGGCACCGGCGGCTCCAGCGGCGTCAGTTTCTTGAAGAAGGCGTTAGAGTTGACCTTCTTCCCGGAACTGTTAGACGTGCGTACAGAAATTGGCGCTTGACCGCTTTGTCTAGACATCAAGCAAAATCAGGGCGCGTAGCGCCCTGAACAGGGGATCACTCCTCGGCGACGCGGATAATCAGCTTGCCGAAGTTTTTCCCTTTCAGCAGCCCGAAAAAGGCCTGTGGGGCATTTTCTAACCCGTCGACTACGTCCTCGCGGAATTTGATCTTGCCCTGGCTGACCCATTCCCCCATCTGTTGTAGAAACTCGCCGAAGTTTTCTGCGTAATCATCGAAGATGATAAAACCCTGCATCTTGATGCGTTTACGCAGGATCAGGCCTTGTAACAACGGCAAGCGATCTGGGCCTGGTGGTAACTCGGTCGCGCTGTAATGGGCGATTATCCCGCAGACAGGAATTCTTGCCTTGGTATTGAGCAAAGGAATAACCGCATCGAATACTGCGCCGCCGACGTTTTCATAGTAAATATCGATGCCCTGTGGGCAGGCCGCTGCCAGTTGTGCCGCAAAGTCAGCCGAGCGGTGATCGATACAGGCATCAAACCCGAGTTCTTCCACCACATAGCGGCACTTCTCTGCGCCACCCGCTACGCCCACCACGCGGCATCCTTTCAGCTTGGCAACCTGGCCTACCACGGAACCTACGGCTCCGCTGGCTGCCGCGACCACCAAAGTTTCGCCCGCCTGTGGCTGGCCGATATCCAGTAACCCCATATAAGCGGTAAAGCCTGGCATACCGAGCACGCCAAGGAGGCGGGAAGGGTGATCCAGCTCGGCTCCCAGATTACGCAGGCCGCTGCCATCTGACAACGCATGGCTTTGCCATCCGTCGTAACCTAACACCCAATCTCCAACGTTAAAGTCTGGATGTTGTGAAGCCTGCACGCGGGATACGGTGCCACCGACCATCGCCTCGCCGATCTGTACCGGTGGCGCATAAGAGGGCGCATCGCTCATACGGCCACGCATATAGGGATCTAACGAAAGATAAACCGTACGCAGCAACACTTGCCCGGCGGCAGGCTGCGGGATGGAGCTGGTTTCCAGGCGGAAATTGTCTGCCTGTGGTTCGCCGTGTGGGCGTGAAGCTAAAACAAAACGGCGGTGATGCGCTTGCTGAGACATCGAGGACTCCTTGGCGACAGTGTTGAACGAAGAGTGTTCAGGTACTGGCTAGTCTAGTGACTATGTTGCAATAGAAAATAGCGTTATGTGCGCAGTTGTGCGATAGCGTAATAAGCATGGTTGGCCACCTTGTTGAAAAATATTGCGTAATATCTCCATCCTCTTTGCAGCGGTAACGTTGTTACCTAGACTGACTTACCTCAGGCACAGACTAAAGTAAGCTCCATGGATAAGTGAGCTTGCCGCCTAGCTAGGCTTATGGTTATTGGATGGTCGTTGAGCTTCTTATATCGTGAATAAAAATAACGCTGTGGATTTTACGGTTAATCATAAATATCAGTGATAGTTAATGTCGTAAGTATTGATGGATCTGGGATAATTCCTAATAGCCCTATTGATGCTGACAGGTAATTGATTCAAGGTAGGAATGCCAGTGAAGCTACGTTGGCCGAATAGGCATTTTTTGCCGCCAGAGTGAACCTCCATCGCACACTTAATTTATATGGGGAAAAAAGAATTTTGCTTTGAATCGATGGCGGTAGGGGATAGTTATGCGTTATAGCGGAACGATCAGCACGTCAATGCGGCTGGTATTGATAAAACGTGCGGCAGAGCAGGCCACTTTATTCATCATGCTGTCGCTATGGTTGCCGCAGATGACCAGATCAAAGGGTTGTTGCTGGTTGGCGTAGGTCAGGCAGTCGCCTAGCTCACCGTGAATTATCCGGGTAGCGATGTTGGGGTAGTTGGCTCGTAGGCATAGTTCCTCCATAAACAGCAGCGTTTCTTCTTCCATCAACGCTCGCAGGTCACCCAGCATGGGGCCGGGGAAGACCTCGGTATTGGCAATGATGCTGACCAGCGTGATTTTCCCACCACAGGGACGCACGATGGAGACGGCTTTCTCTACCAGTCGGTGACTGTCAGCTGCGACTGCCACCGTAACCAGAACGTTGCGATATCCCATGTTCTACTCTCGTTGCCTGAATATGTGCTAAAAGGGTAGAGCAATGCCCGCACAATAAATGTGGTTTGTATCACGCGCAACGCTAAATCCCAAGGCAGGAAAGAGATTCCGCCATAAAAGATAAAAAGATGCGCGCATAAGAGTGGGAGGGGGTTAAAGCACCTGTGTCCAGAGTGACTTGGGCACTCTACCCAGGTCGAACAGTTTGCCAGAGACCAGTTCTGCACGGCGATGGTCCGCAGCACGGTACATGTTGCTCATTTCACTGTCGTCCGTCAGCGAATAATTCAGTTTGTCATAGACTTTTTCCAGACTGTCCAAGTTGGAACATTTGCGAAACGTCATCAGGTAATCGATGGTACTTGTCATAGTTAAAATATAGCCTGTTAATAGTATTAAAGCGGTAAGAAAAGCCTCACATGTTCGCAGAAATCGCCATAAGATGAAGCGGTGTCGCCAGGCAAAATAAAAGAAAAGTGAGCAAGTGGAACACGCTAAGCCAAAATACCCCTGATAGGGATATGGGCACCCCCGAATGATAATATGTGTCGAGCATCTCGGCAATATACCTTGACAGATAATCTACCAATTAGGGGAAATCTTACCTTATTGGTTCAGATGAGGCAGTTTGGCAGCATAGCTCTGCGTTTCGCAAAGAAAATGATAACCGAGCGGTTTTGGTGGCACGCTGAAAACGGGGCAGTCGATGTATTATCATGGCGCACATTCAAAAATTTTGCAGAAGATGTGTGAGGCTCAAACAGACTCCCCGTTAGAGTGAAAAGCCGATAGACAATAAAAAAAGTGATTCAATGCGCTTTATTACCACAGTCAGGTGGTATTAGGAATTTTCTATGCGAGCATTCATTTACTCTAAATAATAATTTAAATGCTAACTAAAAAATTCAATTTGCTACTTTCCTTACCGATAAACTCTAGTGGGCATTATTTTTCGCTTTTCCCCTGCCGAGGGTTCTCTGACCCTCTCAAAGTGAAACAAATTGTTACTTCTGTTAACTTGTTTAGCCCCTAATACTGCCCCTTTTAACTGCGGGATCTGCTTTGTAGAAAATTGAAACGGACGCTACAGGTAAATCTGACTTTTGCTAGCGGGCGGTTTCAGCGGGTAACTTTATTCATAAGCAACTGGTTTTAAATGACAAATAGTGTTTTAAACTGCACTGGTGGCCGAGTGGCAGATTTTTACTCTGCGATTTGGCTTTAGTTAAGCTTTTGTTCGAATTGATCTAAAAATAGGTATTTTTGGGCTGTAAAAGCTAGTTTTTAAGACCTTTTCTTACTTTAGTCTATTTATTGTACAGTCTGGTGGTTAATAAATAGGCTAATCTTGGCCTTTTTGAGGTGGATATTTTTTATTTTTGTGATCTGTGTCACATTGTTTTTAAAATTGCGGGTCGATTACGTTGTGTGGGCTAAGTGATCGGGGGTAGAGTTGCGCTGTTATTAAGATTAATCTTATTATTTTTGTAAAAATAGTCACACCAAAAACACACTTTTGAAGCAGGATGCTGTATATCCATACACGTAATTACATGTATATCAAATACTGAGTAACAACCCGAATTGTGTATAGTCGCGCAGTTATCGCGGCTGGCGTACAGGGATTTGTTTGCCAACTTTGGGAATGAACCCAGGTCATGGGCGATAATTTATCACCCAGCGTATGTTTTTTAAACATAGTCTGTCGGGATGGGAATATGGGTACGTCTGAACTACTTAAACATATTTATGACATTAACTTGTCATATTTGCTTCTGGCACAGCGTCTGATTAACGATGAAAAAGCGTCGGCAATGTTCCGTCTGGGTATTGATAACTCAATGGCGGATGCGCTGTCGCAACTCACGTTGCCACAAATGGTAAAACTGGCAGAAACTAATCAGCTGGTTTGTCACTTCCGTTTCAACGATCACAATACTATCGAGCACCTGACGAAAGAATCTCGTGTGGACGATCTGCAACAGATCCACACCGGCATTTTGCTGTCGAGCCATTTACTCAAAGAACTTTCGGGTAAAGGCGGTAGTGTGACGAAGAAAAGAGCCTGATGATGAGTGAGAAAAGTATTGTTCAGGAAGCCAAGGACATTCAACTCGCCATGGAACTGATCACGCTGGGCGCGCGCTTGCAGATGTTAGAGAGCGAAACGCAGCTTAGCCGTGGGCGATTGATCAAGCTGTACAAAGAATTACGTGGCAGTCCACCGCCCAAAGGCATGCTGCCATTCTCGACCGACTGGTTCATGACCTGGGAACAGAACATCCACTCGTCGATGTTTTTCAATGCGTATCAGTTCCTGCTCAAATGCGGTCAATGCCAAGGGGTCGAAGCCGTGGTCAAAGCCTATCGACTGTATTTGGAACAGTGTCCGCAACAGCCAGGTGAACCTCCGTTACTGGCGCTGACACGGGCCTGGACGCTGGTGCGTTTTGTCGACAGCGGTATGTTGCAGCTATCCGCCTGCAGCTGCTGTGGTGGGACTTTTATCACCCATGCGCACCAGCCGCTTAACAGTTTTGTCTGCAGTTTATGCCAACCCCCATCCCGCGCAGTAAAAAGACGTAAACTTTCGCCGCAACTGGCCGATATTATTCCACAACTGCTGGACGAGCAGGTTAAACGCGCGGTCTGAGCCTGTTTGCAGGCTTATACAACAACACAGACTGGTGAAACTCGAGGGCTCGGTACTCCGGGCCCTCAGGTACGGCCCATGCTGTAGCCGAATTTCACCCGCGCTGACTCACCTTCCATCCACATTGTGAATTTAAGGAATACGTGTGCTAGTTATTTTGGGTTATCTCGTGGTTCTGGGTACCGTGTTTGGCGGCTATATGATCGTCGGGGGCCACCTCGGCGCGCTCTATCAGCCCGCTGAATTTCTGATCATCGGAGGGGCTGGCGTGGGGGCTTTTATCGTTGGCAACAACGGTAAAGCGATTAAATCCACGCTGCGCGCGCTTCCCAAGCTGATGCGCCGCTCAAAATACAACAAAGAACTGTATATGGATCTGATGGCATTGCTCTATCGGCTGATGGCTAAATCGCGCCAGCAGGGCATGTTGTCGCTTGAGTTTGATATTGATAATCCGCAGGAAAGCGAAATTTTCTCTAATTATCCGCGCATTCTTGCCGATAACCACCTGGTGGAGTTTATTACCGACTACTTGCGGCTGATGGTGAGCGGCAATATGAACGCTTTTGAGATCGAAGCGTTGATGGATGAAGAGATCGAAACCTTCGAACAGGAGAGCGAGGTACCAGCGGGTAGCCTGGCGATGGTTGGCGATTCGTTACCGGCTTTCGGCATCGTAGCCGCCGTGATGGGGGTTGTGCACGCGCTCGCTTCGGCTGACCGGCCAGCGGCGGAATTGGGGGCACTGATCGCCAATGCGATGGTGGGAACCTTTCTCGGCATCCTGTTGGCCTATGGGTTTATCTCGCCGCTGGCCACTTTGCTGCGCCAGAAGAGTGCTGAAACCACCAAGATGATGCAGTGCATCAAGGTCACCTTGCTGTCGAGTTTGAATGGTTATGCTCCACAGATCGCGGTCGAGTTTGGCCGTAAAACGTTGTACACCACGGAACGCCCTTCCTTCGTTGAGCTGGAAGAGCATGTGCGCAAGGTGAAAGCCCCGGCACAGCAGGCGACGGAAGAGCAGGACGCATGAAACAGAATCACCCGGTAATTCTGGTCAAAAAACGCAAAGCCCACCATGCCGGTCATCACGGCGGCTCCTGGAAAATTGCCTATGCCGATTTTATGACGGCGATGATGGCATTTTTTCTGGTGATGTGGCTGCTGGCGATTGCTAGCCCGCAAGAGTTGACGCAGATAGCCGAATATTTCCGCACTCCACTGAAGGTGGCACTGACCAGCGGCGACAAGAGCAGCTCGGAAAGTAGCCCAATCCCGGGCGGTGGTGACGATCCAACCCAGCAGCAAGGGTTGGTCAAAAAGCAGATGGATTCACCGGAAAAGCGTGCGGAAGAGCTGCGCCTGAACAAGCTGCGTGAGAAGCTCGATGAGCTGATTGAGTCGGACCCGCGCCTGAAAGCGCTGCGGCCGCATTTGCTGATCAACATGATGGACGAAGGATTACGCATTCAAATTATCGACAGCCAGAACCGGCCAATGTTCAAGACCGGTAGCGCGCAGGTGGAAAGCTATATGCGCGATATCCTGCGCGGGATAGCGCCGATCCTCAACGGATTATCGAACAAAATCAGCCTGTCGGGCCATACCGACGACCTGCCTTATGCCACCGGTGAGCGCTATTACAGCAACTGGGAGCTGTCCGCCGATCGTGCCAATGCTTCCCGGCGTGAACTGATCGCCGGTGGTCTGGCCGAAGGCAAGGTGTTGCGGGTGGTTGGGATGGCTTCGACCATGAACCTGAAACAGCACGGCGGGGATGATGCGGTGAACCGGCGAATCACCATTCTGGTGCTGAACAAACAAACCCAGCAAGGGATAGAACACGAGAATGCGGAGAGCAGCGCTACGGAAATCGACCAGCCGGCAGGCCTGAAGCAGTTGGCACCGCAGGCAACGACATCGGCCATGGTGACACCGGAATTACCGCCGTCGCCGCCTGCTCAAACCGTAGCATCACCGGCAGTACCCAGTACGCCTGAGCAGCCCCCGGCAGCGGCGAAAGCCGCAGACACCAGGCCGACAGCGGCTATTCCGGCGGCACCTTCCGCCACTTCACCGACTAACAGCGACTCACAGCAGAGGTGACCCCGTGAGCATGGATATAAGCGCTTTTTATCAGACCTTTTTTGATGAGGCAGACGAGCTGCTGGCCGATATGGAGCAACATCTGTTGGAGCTGGACCCGCTGGCCCCGGATATTGAACCACTGAACGCGATTTTCCGCGCTGCCCACTCGATCAAGGGCGGAGCGGCCACTTTCGGCTTTAGCGTACTGCAGGAAACTACCCACCTGCTGGAGAATTTGCTGGACGGTGCCCGGCGTCAGGAAATGAGCCTGAGCACCGAAATTATCAACCTGTTTCTGGAAACCAAAGACATTATGCAGGAGCAACTGGACGCCTATAAAACGTCGCAACAGCCTGATAGCGAAAGCTTTGAGTATATTTGTCAGGCGTTGCGGCAGTTGGCTTTGGAAGCGCAACAGCAGGATGCTCCTGCGGCGGCGGTAGCGGTAGCCTCTCCGGTGACTCATGCCGCTGCTCCGGCTGCGATCGAGGGCGGGATGCGGATCGGCCTGAGCGGCCTGAAGCCGAGTGAAATTCCGCTGATGCTGGAAGAGTTGGGCAATCTGGGTGAGGTGGAAAACCCGCAGCAGACCGAGAGCAGCCTGGAGGTCACTTTACTGACCTCGGCCAGTGAGGAGGATATCAGCGCGGTGCTGTGCTTTGTGCTGGAGCCGGAGCAGATTGCCTTTTCCACGCCGCCTAAGGCCGTGGCGAAGATCAGCGCGCCGGAGCCCGTTGCCGTTGCTACTCCCATTGCGCCTGTTGCGGTAGCTGAAGCGCCGAAGCCCAAAGCCAAGGCTAGCGAGTCTACCAGCATCCGCGTGGCGGTAGAAAAGGTCGATCAACTGATCAACCTGGTAGGGGAATTGGTGATCACTCAGTCGATGCTGGCCCAACGTTCCGGCAATCTGGATCCGGTCAACCACGGCGATCTGCTCAACAGCATGAGCCAGTTGGAGCGTAACGCCCGCGATCTGCAAGAGTCGGTGATGTCGATCCGCATGATGCCGATGGAGTACGTTTTCAGCCGCTTCCCACGTCTGGTGCGCGATCTGGCCAGCAAGCTGGACAAGCAGGTGGAGTTGACGCTACGGGGCAGCTCTACCGAACTGGACAAGAGCCTGATTGAACGCATTATCGATCCGTTGACGCACCTGGTACGCAACAGTTTGGATCACGGTATTGAAGAACCGGCCGCGCGCCTGGCTGCCGGTAAGGCTGAAGTGGGTAATCTGATCCTGTCCGCCGAACATCAGGGCGGCAATATCTGCATTGAAGTCACCGATGATGGAGCCGGACTCAACCGCCAGAAAATCCTCGCCAAGGCCGCCTCACAGGGGTTGGCGGTGAGTGACAACATGAGCGATGAAGAGGTCGGCATGCTGATCTTTGCACCTGGTTTCTCCACCGCCGAGCAGGTGACCGACGTCTCTGGGCGTGGAGTGGGTATGGACGTGGTGAAGCGAAATATCCAGGAGATGGGAGGCCATGTCGAAATTCATTTCCAGGCCGGGAAGGGCACTTCAATCCGCATTTTACTGCCGCTGACGCTGGCTATTCTTGACGGCATGTCGGTCAAGGTGAATGAGGAAGTGTTCATTCTGCCTTTGAATGCCGTGATGGAATCATTGCAACCGCAGGCCGAGGATTTGCATCCGCTGGCCGGTGGGGAGCGCGTGCTTCAGGTACGCGGTGAATATCTGCCTCTGGTTGAGTTGTATCGGGTGTTTGAGGTTGATGGAGCCAAAACCGAAGCCACCCAGGGCATCGTGGTGATTTTGCAAAGTGCCGGCCGCCGCTATGCGCTGCTGGTCGATCAACTGATCGGTCAACACCAGGTGGTGGTGAAAAATCTGGAAAGCAATTACCGCAAGGTGCCGGGTATTTCCGCTGCCACCATTCTGGGGGATGGCAGCGTGGCGCTGATTGTAGATGTTTCAGCGCTGCAAACGCTGAACCGGGAAAAGCGTCTGACGGACGCTGCCGCATAATTATTAACCGACTGATTTAAAGGTGATCGAAATGGCAGGACTGGCAGCCGTCAGCAAACTGGCTGGCGAAACGGTAGGTCAGGAGTTCCTGATTTTTACCTTGGGTAACGAAGAGTATGGCATTGATATCCTCAAGGTTCAGGAGATCCGCGGTTACGATCAGGTAACGCGCATCGCCAACACCCCGGCGTTTATCAAGGGGGTGACCAATCTGCGTGGGGTGATCGTACCGATTATCGATCTGCGGGTGAAGTTTGCCCAGCAGGACGTCTCTTATGATGAAAACACCGTGGTGATCGTGCTGAACTTTGGTCAGCGGGTGGTGGGGATCGTGGTGGATGGCGTTTCTGATGTGCTGTCGTTAATGGCGGAACAGATCCGCCCGGCCCCCGAGTTTGCGGTCACGCTGGCTACGGAATACCTCACCGGTTTGGGATCGCTCGGCGAACGCATGTTGATCCTGGTGGATATCGAAAAGCTGCTGAGCAGCGAAGAGATGTCGCTGCTCGATAACGTGGCAAAAATCGCCTGATTGCTTTAAACGCGCCGCAGATTGACTAAATCACTGCGTGTCATAGTGTCACAGATCGAGATGATGCAGCACGCCGACTCGCCGTGAACTAGCACCAGTTCTCAATGGTCCTCTCACCCTGTGGGTGAGGGGACCAAAGTGCCACCTTTTCTCTTACGCCCCACCAAAAAATAGTTACCCATTATCCCTTAAAGTTCTCTTCAAACGCGCCGATAACTTTGTCAGTTAACGTACACAGAACCTATCTGTGCGGGTGTCAAAGAAAGGGTAAAAATGTTTAATCGCATGAAGGTAGTCACC
>NZ_JBKJYW010000484.1:0-6237 GCF_046715635.1 Serratia sp. (in: enterobacteria) | reverse complement strand
GGAGCGGTCTTCACCCAGACGCATGATGGAGCCTTTGCCGAACTGTTTCTCAATCTGGCCCAGTGCTGCAGCTAACGCCTTTTGCTTGTTCTCATCAATAGCCATTTTTGCTCCTTCGTTGCGCAATGCCGGTATCACCCACATTGCCGCTGAATGTATGTTGTGCAGGAAATTGTCGCTAATTATACTGTATGGTCATACAGTATCAAGCCTAATTTTACAAAAATTCATCAAGCGCCGTTTGCAGCGCAAAGAGGGTTGCCTGTAGGCGCACCGCATCGCGATCGCCGGTAAATTGCATTTTGCGCGCCAGCACCCGGCCGGAACGTTCGGCAAAACCAAACCAGACGGTACCCACCGGTTTTTCCACACTGCCACCGTCTGGGCCGGCAATGCCGCTGACCGACAGCGCCAGATCGGCCTTGGCCGCGTGCATCGCGCCCTGCGCCATCTCACGTACCACTTCCTCACTGACTGCGCCATAAGCCTGCAAAGTCGCTTCCGCTACCCCTAACAGTTCGTGCTTTGCCGCGTTGCTGTAAGTGACAAAGCCGCGATCGAAATAGGCCGAGCTGCCGGCGATATCGGTAATTGCCTTGGCAATGCCGCCGCCCGTGCAGGACTCTGCGCAGCTGATCCATTGCCCACTGGCCTTTAGCCTTTGCCCTACGGCAATACTGAGCTCATGCAACCGCTTCTCACTCATGGCCTCTCCATTAATCAATGGTTTATGAAACTACAGACATTCCCCGACAGGCTCACAATGTTAAGGGCACTGCTAATCGGGCGCAGCATCCAGCGCCCCTATGGTCGAATATGTGTGTCTTTTGCCAATTCAGCGACATTGTCACTTTGTCAGCAATCAAGGTATATGCGCCTGATAGTAGCATTTATCAAGCTTCTCAGGCGGTTTACAGGCCGAAATGCCAAGCACTTCGCAGTGCTGCGGTTTTAAGCTGTTGTATGAACTGCTAGTATCGGGGTTAGCGTCCAGCCTGCTGCGGCAGGCCAGTTTGTTCAGATTGCAGAGATCTCCGACAAAAACAGGAAGGCCGAGTGAAAAAAACGTTAGGTGTATTCTTTCCGCTGTATACCACCACCCTGCTGATGCTGTTGGGTTCAGGGTTACTGACCACCTACATTTCCCTGCGGTTAACCTCCATCAACGTGAGTGGTGCCCTGATCGGGGCCATTATCGCCGCCAACTACATCGGCCTGGTGATCGGCGGCAAGGTCGGCCACTTTCTGATTGCCCGCGTAGGGCATATCCGCGCCTATGTCTCCTGCGCCGGGATCATTACCGCTGCGGTGCTGGGCCACGGCCTGACGGAATACATCCCGGTTTGGGTGGTGCTACGGCTGATTATCGGCCTGTGTATGATGTGTCAGTACATGGTGCTCGAGAGTTGGCTGAACGATCAGTCCGAATCCAATCAGCGCGGCATGGTTTTCGGCTTTTATATGGCGGCCTCCTACCTTGGCATGTCGCTGGGGCAGATTGTATTGATGCTGCAAGCCAACCTTGGCATCAGCACGCTGCTGCTCATCGCGCTGTGTTTTTCCCTCTGCCTGGTACCGATCGCCCTGACAACCCGCACCAATGCCCGGCATATGTCGCCCGCCCCCATGGAGCTGCGCTATTTTGTGCATGCCATTCCTAAAGTGTTAGCCACCACGCTGGTGATCGGCATGGTAGTAGGTTCCTTCTACGGACTGGCGCCGGTATATGCCAGCCAGCAGGCGTTGACCACCCAGCAAACCGGTCTGTTTATGGCCATCGCCATCTTTGCCGGGCTGGTGGCGCAGTTTCCGCTGAGCTGGTTGTCAGACCGTTATAACCGCACGCTGCTAATGCGGGTTAACGCACTGCTGCTGGTGATTGCCGCCTTACCGCTGGCCCTATTGCCCCATATTGATTTCCCGGTGCTGCTGATCGTCGGCTTCATGGTCAGCATGTTGCAGTTCACCCTGTACCCGTTGGCGGTAGCGCTGGCCAATGACATGATTGAGCCAGAACGCCGCGTCTCCCTGGCTGCCTGTCTGCTCATGGCCTTTGGCGTGGGTGCCAGCATCGGGCCGCTGGCCGTCGGTGCGCTGATCCAGCCTCTGGGTGGGAATATCCTGTATGTGTTTTTCGCACTGTGTGGCCTGTTGATTATGGCCTGCAGCAGAACGGTCAAACAGGATGAGTCGCAGTTTGTGCAGGATGCGCCAGTGCCCCATATCGCCATGCCAGACAGCCTCTCCAGCTCCCCGCTTTCTCCAGCATTAAACCCGACGTTCGATGAGCAGACCATTCAAGAGACGATGCCTGCGCCGGAGGCCGCTCCCGATCCGTTAGCAGAAGCACCGTTGGCGGAACCGCTCCCGGAAGAAGAGCCAGCCCATCCTCAAGGTGCAGATCCCGAAGAAGACACCGGGCTGAAAAAAGCCTACACCATGCTTTAAGTGAGTCAGGCGTGGCTCCCCACGCCTCACCCTCCAAAAAATGAAGCTTTTCTTATACAGCCTCAACAAATCAGTAGCATAACTAATAAATAAAAAATATTAACGTCAAACTCTCAAGAAATACCTCTTTATTAGTACACCTATAAATGCGACTAAAACCCGCAATGACCGTTAGTTTTGTAATGTAATTACCTTTTTTTCCACCGGGTAGCACCCACTTTTAAATATGTACAACCCTCTAAACAAAAATAGTTAACCAAATGATAAAAAACGATTTATTTATAAGTCCCACTCTGGTAACCAGTAAATAAAATGCAATTTACCTCGCCAAAAATAAACCGAGCAATACGTTTAAGAAACCATTAATTGCCCATGGATATTTATCCACACTAGCAAATAAGAATTTTTATCAATAACGGCTTTGCACAATAATCATTGCCGCCTATGGCATTTTTATCAAAGCTCGCTTATACCTTACCTCACAGATAAGTTAGGAAACTTAATCATAAAACCCTATCAGGGAAGATTTATTAGTTAACTTTGCATTAATTAGTCATCTAAACACCAGGTTAAATTTAGCTCGAGGGCACCCCCATCGGGCATTCCAGCGCGCCTACAAAAGCCACATAAGCGGCTTTGGCGCGCTATGCAAATTAACTTTGGCGTTCAGAGGCTAACCACATGGCACAATCCAATTTTACCCTTGGGGCTGTAGATATTATTGCTCGTCATGGCGGTGCAAAAATCGCAGACATAGCACCCGGTACCCTTTCCGTCAGCCTGACGCAAAGCAGCATTGTGCGGATCCACGGCACTCAGGCTTTGGTGAGCAGCTATGAACGCCAAGGTAACGATCTGATCGTGCACATGAAAGATGGCACAACGGTACGTTATCAGAGCTTCTTTGAAGTAGATGCCGACGGCAAACACAGCGAATTGGTGTTTGATGATGGCAATGGCGCCATCCAGCACGCGATATTCCCGGCAACCGCCGCTACCGCCGAGCCGGTGCTAATCACACCGCAGTTTGAATCATTGTCTGACGTTTCGACCCTGCTGATTAGCGATCATGATCTATCCAACGGTGCCATAGCCGCCATTCTGGCTGGCCTGGCACTAGGGGCTGGCGTAGCCATCGCTACCGGGACAGGGAATAACCACGACGACCACAACGACGATCCATCCGTACCGCCAGAGCAACCTACCCTAACCGTCGGGAAACTGGGTCAGGACAACGCTCTGAACGCCAACGAAGTTAAAATTTCCCAGTTACTGAGCGGCCTGACCACCGGCGTTGCCGCAGGCTCGATCATCACGCTGACGCTCAACGGCAAAAGTTACACCACCACCGTCGGTGCCGATGGCAAGTGGAGCTTTAACTTCAGTTCTGCTGCGCTTTCTGGCCTAAAAGACGGCAATTACCAATTAACGGTTAAAGTGACCAACCAGGATGGGATCAGCGTCGAGAAAACCATCTCCGTGTTGGTCGATGCCACTCCGCCAGCCTTGACCGTCAACAAGCTGACCGGCGATGACCACCTGACTGGCGCCGAGTTAAAAGCGGCACAGGCTCTGAGCGGTACTGGCGAGGCCGGGCTGACAATTACCCTCACCCTGAATGGTAAAACCTACACTACGACGGTGGGTAGCAACGGTAAGTGGAGCCTGCAACTGCCTGCGGCGGATCTGGCTTTGCTGAAAAACGGTAACTACGAGTTAATCGTGACCTCCGTCGATAAAGTGGGTAACCAAACCACGGTCGATCATCAGATCTCGGTTGATACCAGCGTAGTTAATCCTACCCCGCAGATCTCGATTAACGCACTGACTGGCGATAACCTCATCAATGCCAGCGAAACAAAAAGCGCTCAAACGCTGAGCGGCCATACCCAGCACGTCCAAGCCGGGCAAACCGTTACCATCACTCTGAACGGCAAAACCTATAGCGCAGTGGTTCAGAGTGATGGCAGTTGGTCACTTTCGCTGCCTGCCGCCGATCTGGCCGCGCTGGCCAATGGTTCGATCACACTCAATGCCACCGTCACCGACAAAGCAGGTCAAAGCGCTAATGCGCATGAGACCATCACCGTTGATTTGACCGCCCCGGTTCTGACCGTCAACAAACTGGCCGGGGACGACGTACTCAACGCCGCCGAGGCGAATACCCCACAAACGCTGAGCGGCACCAGCAACCCGGGCCAGGCCATTGTCGTTACCCTGAATGGTAAAACCTACACCACAGTCACTGGTACGGATGGCAAATGGAGCCTGGTGCTGCCTGCTGCAGACCTGCAGGCGTTGGCTCAAGGGGATAATACCCTCACCGTGACGGCCACCGACGCCGCAGGCAACAGCACTACAGTGACGGAGCACTTGCAGGTAGATACCGTGCCACCGGTGCTGACGCTGGATAAATTTACCGGCGATGATATTGTCACCGCCGACGAGCAAAAATCCGCGCAAAATATTACCGGTACCGCCTCAGTCAGCGAAGCCGGGCTGGTGGTTAGCGTGTCATTCAATGGCAAAACCTATACCGGCATTGTAGGCGCAGATGGTAAGTGGAGCATCAGCGTACCTGCCGCAGATATGGCAGCCCTGACCAACGGCAGCTACGAGATGATCGCTACGCTTAGCGATCAGGCAGGCAATACGACCACGACCGCGCCGCAGCTTATTACCGTGGACAATCAACTCTCGGCCATTAATATTGGCATCGTTTCTTCAGACGATAAGCTCAACGCCGTCGAAGCCGGGCTTCCTCTTGCCATCAGCGGCACCACGGCCAACGTTGCCGTTGGTGCTACCGTGACCGTCACGCTCAATGGCAAAACCTATACCGCGCTGGTGTTGGCCGACGGCAGTTGGACATTGCAAGTGCCTAGCGCCGATCTGCAACTGCTGGCCGAAGGCAACAACAGCATTTCTGCCAGCGTGACAGGTAACGATGGTTCTACCGTAACCACCACGCATAATCTGGAGGTTTATACCCATGATTTGCCTGCGGTAACGTTGGACACGCCGTTTGGTGATGGCATTTTGAACGGCACCGAAGCCGGTCAACCACAAACACTGACCGGTACCACCGGCATCACCACGCCAGGTCAGATCGTCACCATCACTCTGGGCGGTAAAACCTACACGGGTACCGTGGATGGCAGCGGTAACTGGAGCGTCACCATTCCTGCCGCCGATCTGCAAGCGTTGCCAGATGGCACACCGGCCTTGACCGTCACGGTCACCGATGCCGCCGGCAACAGCAACACGCTGAACACCACCGTCACCGTCGATGAAACCGCACCAACCCTGACCGTGGGCCTGATTGCCGGGGATGATGTACTGAACGCTGCCGAAGTGCTGGTGGCACAGACCGTGTCCGGCACCGCCTCGATTGGTGATGCGGGCCGCACCGTAACTCTGACCTTGAACGGTAAAACCTACACCGCCGTGGTGCAGCCAGATGGTTCATGGAGTGCGTCATTGCCTGCCGCCGATCTGCAAGCACTCACTGACGGCAGCCATAACCTGGTGGCGACCCTCACCGATGCGGCGGGCAACAGCACCAGCGTCACCCACGGCGTCAGCGTCGATGCCGACCCGGCCAACCTGCCAACGCTCAGCATCAACGTGTTCGCCGGTAACGATATTATCGATGGTGCAGAGGTGAAAACCGCTCAAACCCTGTCCGGTACCACCACCCACGTGCAAGCCGGGCAGACCGTTACCATCACCCTGAACGGTAAAACCTACACCGCTACCGTGCTGGCAGACGGCTCTTGGAGCACCAGC
>NZ_JBKJYW010000483.1:0-25861 GCF_046715635.1 Serratia sp. (in: enterobacteria) | reverse complement strand
GGCGCCCCAGCCGCAGCAGCTTTCTGCACAGCAGGAACAGGGTGCTGATAACATCAATCACCACCACGCTAAGCATCAGCAGGCCCAGCATAAAAAAGCCTGCCAGGGTGCTTGCCAGTAACAGCAGCGGTGCCGGTACGCGTAGCCGGCGCAGCTTCATTGTCAGATACATTTTCCAGTATTGCCCAAGCGTCGCGAGCGCTCGGCGATAGCGGCCCATACGAACACGTGACTTGCCTGATGCAGTACGGCTCATAACTCCTCCTTTTCAGAATGTCCTAGTAAGTTAATCACAAGGTTCTTAAGAAAGGCTTAACAGGTTCTTGGCGACCTTGGCCTTCTTACCCTGGCTATGACAACAATATCCACAAAAAGGTCAGTTGTTTGTCATTGCGATATTATAAGCTATTGGGTAGGCAACCTTGTAACGGTTGCGGAACCACTATGGTACTACAGGGAGAGAATGGGTTGAAAATAACCAACAAATATTACGACGCCAGCAAAGCGCATCATACCCCACAGGGATTCTGCAACCCGGAGCCGTCGCTACACCAGGCCGGGGATCTGAAGCGCTGGCAAGACGAACGCAAGAAGCTCGGCCTGCCCAAACCTCCTCAGGCAGGCTACGAGCAGTTTATCGCCAACTGGTGGCAAGCCGCCGATCTGAGCGGCGAGCAGGACCGTGTATGGTGGTTGGGTCATGCTTCCCTGCTGTTGCGTCTGGGAGGCCGACATGTGCTGATCGATCCGGTATTGTCGCCAAGGGCATCACCTGTGAGTTTCTACGGCCCACATCGTAAGACGCCGCCCCCGCTCACGGTAAAACAGCTGCCGGTGGTAGATGTGGTGCTCATTTCCCATAATCACTACGACCATCTGGATCGACAAACCATCAGGGAACTGACCAAACGCTTTCGTAATGCCACCTTTGTTGTGCCGCTGGGCCTCAAACGCTGGTTCAGCCATTACCCGGCCAAACGGGTGGTCGAACTGGATTGGTGGGAGAGCCTGACGCTGGGCGAGATGACGTTCTACGCCACGCCAGCACGTCACTGGAGCATGCGCACACCGTGGGATCGCAACCGTTCCCTGTGGTGTGGCTGGGTGATCCATCACCCTGCGCTGCGTTTTTATTTCTCTGGCGACAGCGGTTACAGCGAACGGTTGGCCGATATCGGTACCCGCCTTGGGCCGTTCGATATCGCGGCGCTGCCCATTGGTGCTTACGCCCCAAGATGGTTCATGCAAGAGCAGCATATGGACCCGCAGCAGTCGGTGAGGTTGTATCAGCAATTGAATGAACCCAAAGTGATCCCTATCCATTGGGGCGTGTTTGAATTGGCCGATGAGTCGTTGGATGAACCGCCTGCGCAACTCAGTCTGGCACTACGCGAAGCCGGGGTTGAGCAGCACCGTTTTTATCCGCTGAAGATTGGTGAACATCTGGAGGTTAACCCTAACTCCTAATGAGTATCATAGGGTTGCGGCGTACCCCGCGCTGGGTGGGGCTTGGCGTGGTGCGGCTTTGCGGGGTTCGCGGCGGGTAATGGATAAAACAGCCACGCCAAGTTTAGCGAAAAAAATGCATTGGCGACTTCGTTAATCTACGGCGGAAATAGCCGCTGACTTGGTCGGTGCTATTTTTATTATTTTTTTATCCTTACTAACTTAGCTACGGATATAAACCCGCAGGGTGGGGTGGCTATTTCGTCCTCCTGCACGCTCTTGGTGCAAAATTTGGCTCGCTGCATGATTATGCACTGACCTACGTGAACGTTTTGGTCTAAATGAACGGCTCTGTGGTGGCAGTCCAAAGCAGAACTATCCTGCTATGACAGGCTTCGTTACCCAAAGGTCGGATCAGTGGGCCATTTGGCCCCCGGTCATCGATATTCAATAGAGGCATATAAAATTCCATAAAGATTCAAAAATTTTTACGTTGTTTGACCTGACTGCGGCTTATATGTGGTAAAAATCGTTCGCTGCCGAGTTGAAAGAATTGTTAAAACTGAGGCGCCACGCGGAGTACAACACCGCTTCTTTACAAAGCAGAAAATAGCCAAGGCTTCAACCTCTTTTGCCCTATTTAAGCTATTCTTGCGGCTGACCGTTTCAAATATGTGCGACACGTCCATGAGTGATTAAAAATGGCTTGCCAACGATTCCAGAGTATGTGATAACGCACTTGGGTAAAACGAGGTACAGTTCTGTATATGTGTGGCATTTTCAGTAAAGAAGTTCTGAGTAAAGACGTTAGCGTTGAATACCGCTTCTCTGCCGATCCTTATCTTAGTGCCTCAAGCAGTAACGACTCTAGTTTGTCTATGTAACGCCTACGGGCGGTTTAAACAATCCAAAGGAAATACTCAAGATGGCAAAGATCAAAGGTCAAGTTAAGTGGTTCAACGAGTCTAAAGGTTTCGGTTTCATCACCCCGGCTGACGGCAGCAAAGACGTGTTCGTACACTTCTCTGCAATCCAGGGTAACGGCTTCAAAACCCTGGCTGAAGGCCAGAACGTTGAGTTCGAAATTCAAGATGGCCAGAAAGGCCCATCTGCAGTAAACGTTACTGCAATCTAATCAGCGTCAGCTGAACAAAAAACCCGCCTTAGTGCGGGTTTTTTCGTCTCCGGCTTCAGTGAGTTTTACCCGGTAATGATGATACCAGAATACTGATTGCGGCCTTTAATCCCCGGATGGCTGGGATCTTGTGCCCGGCGATGGCTGTTACGGCGATAGCTGGTGTATTTAAAGCGCTGGGGCTGCCGTGGGTCGCCGTTGAGCGTGCAAATGGTACAAGAACCTGCGTGATCGACCGCGGCGAATCCCAAGGTATTGAGTTTGTTTACGGCGATGGCGGCCAAATCCAGATGGCGGAGGGTTGGGCTGATCAGCTCTGCTGGCAAGGGCAGAGCCTGTTGAAATTGTTCGACCAGCTCCTGGTTAACCTGATAGCAGCAAGCGCTCGCAGCGGGGCCGATGGAGGCCACCCAGTTGGCGGTATCGTCATCCTGGCCGATGCGTTTGGCCATTTGCTCCAGAATGCCATCCAGCAGGCCGCGCCAGCCCGCATGTACCGCAGCAATGGCGCTACCGTCTTTACGGCTGAAAATCACCGGCAGGCAGTCTGCGGTTAATACGCTGATCAGGATCCCTGGCTCGCGGGTAAAGAAGCCATCGGCTTCACCGCACTGCTGGCCCGGCTGATGGATATCGACGATGCGCGTACCGTGCACCTGTTTTTTCTCAGGCAGTGTATCGCGATAGGGCAGTAACGGCGTTGGCAGCAGGGCACCTTTATTACCAAAGCCATGAGCGATGCCAGGAATGCCGCTGAGCAGCGGGGAATAGTCGGTCATAGAACGTCTTTGCCTGTGGCTGAGAGGAGATTTCCAGTGTAGCCAGCTTTTCGATGACTTGGCTAGTGGCAGATGGGCATCCGCCTTGCATCGTACTGAAGCCTTCTTTAGACTACCCGCGCCATCTCTCTCTGGGATCTCATCCATGTCTTATCAGTGCCCTCTGTGCTTCCAACCGCTTGATTTCGCAAACCAGCAGTGGCGTTGCGAAAATAACCATCAATTCGACCGTGCCAAAGAAGGGTACGTCAATTTAATGCCGGTACAACACAAGCGATCGAAACAGCCGGGTGACAGTGCCGAGATGATGCAGGCCCGCCGCGCATTTCTTGACGGCGGCTACTATCAGCCGTTGCAACAGCGGGTGGCCGAGCTGTTGGCCAGCGCCTTGCCTATTGAGCCGCAGGCTCTGCTGGATATTGGCTGTGGTGAAGGCTACTACACGGCAGCCGTGGCGGCACGCCTGTCTCAGGAGCGGGTTGTGGCTGTGTATGGCCTGGATGTTGCCAAGGTGGCTATCCGTTCGGCGGCCAAACGCTATCCGGCGGTCTCTTTCTGCGTGGCCTCCAGCCATCGCTTACCGTTTGCCGACGCGTCGCTCGATGCTGTGTTACGTATCTATGCCCCCTGTAAAGCCGAGGAATTGGCTCGGGTCGTCAAGCCGGGTGGGGTGGTTGTGACAGTGTCACCGGGGCCGCGTCACCTTTATCAGCTAAAACAGCAGGTTTATCAAGAGGTTCAACTGCATGCGGAGCATGATGAGCAATTTGAAGGCTTTAGCTGTGAATTGGCCGAGTCATTGGCTTATCCGATGGCGCTGCCGGGTGAGCAGGCTGCCAATCTGTTGCAGATGACGCCGTTTGCCTGGCGCGCTTCGCCGGAGGTGCAGCAAGGTTTGCTCGACATGACCACCTTTGCCTGCGAGACGGATTTCGCCATCCGCTTGTACCGCCGGGGCTGAGTGGCATCAATGTTAACCTTCCCCTCACCCCAACCATCTCCCACAGGGAGAGGGAGCTGCCCGGAGTAGGTAATTGGCCCGTGTAGCTTCGGAAAGTAGGGAGTAAAAGCAAGAAAGTTGAGGTATTACGCCGAAAGATCAACGAACTCGATCGGTTCCCTCTCCTTGGGGAGAGGGTTAGGGTGAGGGAGTATTTTTTGCTGCCAAGGATTAAGCCAGGTAGCCCAAGTGCTCCAGCAGGATATTAAAGCCAATCCCGATCAGTACCAAGCCGCCAAGAATTTCTGCGCGCTTGCCCAGCAGCGGGCCGATAAACCGGCCAACCATCATCCCCAGCGTAGCCATGATCATGGTCGCCATACCTATCGCCATCGCGGTATGCAGGATATTAACCTGCAGAAATGCCAGACCCACGCCGATTGCCATCGCATCCAGACTGGTGGCAATGGCCGTAGCAACCAGCACCCAGAACCCATGACGATTGACTTTCTCTTCTTCCGGCTTGTTTTTCACCCCTTCAACAATCATACGTGCGCCAAGGATAAACAGCAGGCTAAAGGCGACCCAGTGGTCCCATTCCATGATGTATTGGCTGGCAAACAGCCCGATACCCCAGCCGATAAGCGGAGTAATGGCTTCAATGATGCCAAAGATCAGACCGGTACGGATAGCTTCGCGAAAACGCGGTTGATGCAGAGTGGCACCTTTGCCGATCGACGCGGCAAACGCGTCCATAGACATGCCAAAAGCCAGGATAAGAGTTGCGGAAAGGTTCATTGAAATCGTCTCGGCCGGGTGGCTCCATATACACGTAACCCACCCCCAACCTTACGACGGAGTTACGTGCCTATGGTCTCGCCAACCTACCTGGCTGCCCGCACCACGTTTCGCTGACGAAACGAGTATGTTGATACGGGCGTTTCTGGTTATGACTCCCCAGAAACCGGCTACTCCCCAATGACGGCGCAACCATACCATAATATTTTTGCTGCGGACAACGTTTAATTTCACCGCGGCACTGGGTGAAATTGAGACTTATTTTCATTAACGTGCTTGTTGAGAGGAATAATGGCGATAGTTGCATCAATGGTGTGGAAATAATAAGCAGAAAAAACACCCGTCATGCTGATTAATTACCCGAAAAAAGCACTGTTAATTAATCAGGATGGGGAGGGGCTGTTTTAACTCATTTATTTTCAAGGAAAAAATGATAGATTTTTTCCAGGTCATCCAAGTGCGTGACCTGAATCAATAACCGGCGCTGTTCTAAGTCGATAACCAGAATACCGTCTTCGGATAAATTCATAGCCTTTATACGGCGATAGTCGATAAACGCATTTGCATAGAAGAAGCCGGTAGCTTTAAACAATATTTTGGGCTTGCGGATATAGGAGATATATACCGCAATCAAGGCTAGGGAAATTAACAGGTAGGTGGTTATCGGCGCTCCCTGCTCGACCAGGTTTCGGTAGATCAGGATAGCGATCAGACCGACGAAGATCAGGCAGTCCAGACGGTTACCCCGCTTGAGCTGCACCTTTAACAGCGTTTTGCCTTTCAGCAGGTTCATACCGAACTCATCATACAGTGCATACGCCAGCATCAGCAGAATAAAAATCACTATTACGCTATCGGTCAGTGACATCTCACCACTCCAAAATAAAAAAAGCCGGGGGTGGCCCCCCGGCTATCAATTGCTATTACAAACCTAACAGACCAATCCAGTAACCGAAGATACCGATGGCGAAGAAGCCGATGATGATCCACAGCGCGTTGACCTTCTTGCGCAGCAGCCACATACAGCCGAAGGTCAGTAGCAGCGGTACCAAGCCAGGCATCAGTTGGTCAAGGATGGTTTGTACCGTGGTGACGTGGGTTTGCCCGGTCTGGTCGGTGATTTTCGACACCACCAGCGGGATATTGACGTGCGTCCACTTGTTAACCAGGGCCCCCATGACAAACAGGCCGAGGATGGACGCCCCTTCCGTCAGTTTTTGCAGGAAACCACCGCCCATATCGCTAACAATATCGACCCCTTTTTGATAGCCGTAGGCGACACCGTAGTAACGAACCAACAGACGCACCAGGTTAAACAGCACGAAGAACAACAGCGGGCCGAGCAGGCTGCCACTCATGGCAATACCGGCACCCAATGCGGCAAATACCGGGCGAACGGTCCCCCAGAATATCGGGTCACCTACGCCAGCCAGTGGCCCCATCAGACCTACTTTGATGCCGTTGATGGCCGCATCGTCGATCGGTGCGCCGTTGGCTCGCTGTTCTTCCATCGCCATGGTAACGCCAAGTATTGGTGCTGCGACGAACGGTTGCGTATTGAAGAACTCAAGATGGCGTTTAATGGCCTGCTTGCGTTCGTCGTTATTGTCCGGGTACAGGCGACGGATCACCGGCACCATCGAGAAGCAAAAACCTAGCGCCTGCATACGTTCGAAGTTCCATGAACCCTGGAACAGGTTGGAGCGTACGAATACGCCTCGAATATCGGCAGGTGTCAGTTTCTTTTGAGTCGTTGTATCAACCATTTCTTTCACCTATTCCTAGTCCAATTCGTTATCGAGGTCGTTGGCACCGGCAGGGTTGGCCTGAACCCCCTGAGACTTATTGTATTTAGGGCTGAGCTGGATGTAGAGCACCGCCATCACCACGCCGATCACACCGAGTGCGACCAGGTTAAAGTTGGTGAAGGCTGCGGTAACAAAGCCCAGGTAGAAGAATGGCATCAGATAACCGGCACGCATCATGTTGATGACCATTGCGTAACCGACTACTACGATCATGCCACCGGCGATGTTCAGACCGCCTGTGACGACTTCCGGAATGGAGTTAAGCAGGGCGTGGACCCCAGCTGTCCCGACAGAGACCGCAACGATCACCGCAGGAATAGCGACACGCATTGCCTGTACCAGAAGGGCCGCGATGTGGATCACGGTAATGCCGTTCAGGTTACCCCGTTCAGCCGCTTTGTCCGCCGCATGTTGGAAGGCCACGGTGATGGTACGCACGATAATGGTCAGTACCTGGCCTGCTGCTGCCAGGGGAATAGCCAGAGCAATACCGGCACCGATGTTTTGCCCACCGGCGATAACCAGAATGGTGGAAATAATCGACGCTAACGCCGCATCGGGTGCAACCGCCGCCCCGATGTTCATCCAACCCAGTGCGATCATCTCCAGCGTACCGCCGATGATGATACCGGTTTTGATGTCACCGAGAACGAAGCCAATCAGCGTACAGGCCACTAACGGGCGGTGGAATTGAAACTCATCCAGGACGGAACCCATCCCGGCAATACAGGCAACGATAAATATCAGTACAATCTGAAGAGTGGTGATCTCCATTGCACTTCTCCTATATGACCAAATAGCTCTGAGTAAAAAATTAACGACGCTGCCGTTAATTGAGTTTGTTAATCAGGTCCATCATTTTTAGTTGGCTGTCGGAAGAGACCTTACGGACTTCAAGTTCAATCCCGCGTTCGTTTAACTTTTTAAACGCTTCGATGTCTTTCTCATCGACGGACACTGCGTTGTTCACCTGGGTTTTGCCCTGGCGGAACGCCATACCACCGATATTCACCGACGTGATAGCCACACCTTCTTCCACCAGACGCCAAACGTCAGTTGGGTTGGTGAACAGTAGCATCACGCGTTCGCCCGCATATTTCGGGTTATTCCACACGCGGATCGCCTTTGCCACGTCAACCACGTGAGCGGTAACGCCTGGTGGAGCAACCTGAGTCAACAAGGTTTTACGCACGTGATCGGCCGCCACTTCATCACTGACTACGATGATGCGGCTGACGTTGGTCTCCTTGGTCCAGCGGGTCGCTACCTGACCGTGGATCAGACGATCGTCGATACGCGCCAGGCAGATTTTCATATGGTCATTGGGGCCGAGAGGCGCTTGTGGCGCAGCGGCTTTTGGGGCAGGGGCACTTTGTGGCGCGACGGGCTTAACACTCTCTTCCACCGGTTTCTTCAGCGCTTTCACGCCTTCACGGCCGGTCTCCAACGCCAGCGCGACCAGTTCGTCAAAGCTGGGGTTGTCATCACGGGCCATGAACGTTTCCACCAGCATAGGAATGTTAACCCCGGTGATGACCTCATAGTGTGGTTTGTCTACTGCGATACGGCTGGCCGCGTTAAACGGGCTGCCGCCCCAGGTATCTACCAGAAACAGGACGCCATCGCTGGTATCGAGTTCACTGATTTTCCCATTGTATTTCTCAATTAACGTTTCAGCATTTTCACCGGGAACGAAATCTATATAGGCGACGTTGGCTTGCTCACCCAATAGCATTTCTGCTGTTTTCAGCAGTTGTTCCGCTGCAGTCCCGTGTGTGCCGATGATAATAGCTATTGCCACTCGCTACCTCCTCGTTGAACTTAAGGCACGGATTGTGTCTTGACTCATCACCTTCCTGGCAGTCACTTCCGCGGTTCAGATACGTTGGTTCAAATACATTATGGTAGAAAAAAAGAAACTCACACTTAACATTTATCACGCAGTTTCAAAAACCTGTGGCCGTTAATTCCTGTTAACGCCATTAATTTTAGTGCGTGAAAAAATAAATTTTGTGACATTGCTCTGCTATTGGTGGATCGATTAAGCCGAATAGTTAGTTTGCGGAATTAAACAGCAAAGCTGTTACAGAATGAGGCGCAAAGTGAATAAAGCACCTTTTCTGGCGAAAAATTTCCTGTTAGAGTGCATTCTTCTTTCATAACCAAGGAGTGAAGGGCCTCAGCCCTCCCTATGGACTGTCACCGAAGTTACTGTTTTACAAGGTTTCACCCGCCACCCGTTGGCACAAAAACGTCCGCTCGGCCTTATGGCTGCTTCCTGCTTGTGCCATCCTGTTATCTCTCTGTTATCGCCAACGTCACGTCTGCGTTTGCCTCCCTACGTCTGAGCGCAGCTCTGCCAACCTGTCTTTCTTCTGGAGTCTGATATGGAAATATTAATGGACCCCTCGATTTGGGCCGGGTTATTGACCCTGGTGGTCTTGGAAATCGTGCTGGGTATCGACAACCTGGTATTCATTGCCATTCTGGCCGACAAACTGCCGCCCAAGCTGCGCGATAAAGCGCGTATTATCGGCCTTTCATTAGCCTTGGTGATGCGTCTTGGGCTGCTGTCGGTGATTTCATGGATGGTGACGCTGACCAAACCGCTGTTCAGCGTTGGGGAGTTCGCTTTCTCTGGCCGTGATCTGATCCTGCTGTTTGGTGGGGTATTTCTGTTGTTCAAAGCCACTATGGAGTTGCATGAACGGCTGGAGGGCAGTACCCACCAGGAAGGTGCTAACCGTGGCTACGCCAAATTCTGGGCGGTGGTGGTGCAGATTGTCATCCTTGATGCGGTGTTCTCGCTCGACGCGGTGATCACGGCGGTGGGGATGGTCAACGATCTGCCGGTCATGATGGCAGCAGTAGTGATTGCGATGGCGGTGATGTTGCTGGCCTCGAAACCGTTAACTAACTTCGTGAACGCCCATCCGACCATTGTGGTGCTCTGTTTGAGCTTCCTGCTGATGATCGGCCTGAGCCTGATTGCCGAAGGCCTTGGCGTGCATATTCCGAAAGGCTATCTGTATGCGGCGATTGGCTTCTCGATCCTGATCGAGATGTTTAACCAGATTGCACGGCGCAACTTCATCAAGCACGAATCTCGTCGCCCGATGCGTGAACGCACGGCTGAAGCGATCATGCGCCTGATGGGGCAACAGCGTACCCAGCAGCAGGTGGATGAAGACAACCTGCATAAGGTGAAGGAAACCTTTGCACAGGAGGAACGCTATATGATCAGCGGCGTGCTGACGTTGGCTTCCCGTACCTTGCGCAGCGTAATGACGCCGCGCACCGAGATTTCGTGGGTAGATTGCGAACGCTCCCGCGACGAGGTGCGCGAACAGTTGCTGGATACCCCGCATAGCCTGTTCCCGGTTTGCCGCTATGAGCTGGACGAGTTTATTGGCGTAGTGCGTGCCAAGGATCTGCTGGTCGCGTTGGATCAGGGCGTCGATATCGCGGAGTTTGCTGCGCGCACACCGCCGATCGTCGTGCCGGAAACCATGGACGTGATCAAGCTGCTGGCGGTATTGCGCCGGGCCAAAGGCCGCCTGGTAATGGTGACCAATGAGTTTGGCGTAGTGCAGGGGCTGGTCACGCCGTTAGACGTGCTGGAAGCGATTGCCGGTGAGTTCCCGGACGAAGACGAAACGCCGGATATTATTGAGGATGGTGACCGCTGGCTGGTAAAAGGTGGGGCGGATCTCCACTCGTTGGAGCAGGCCTTGGACTGTGACGATCTGGTTAGCCCCACCGAGGATTACGCCTCGCTGGCGGGCTTTCTGCTCTCATATTCTGGCCAGATGCCAACGGTGGGAGACGTGGTCGAACTCCACGACCTGCGCTTTGAAATCCTTGAGATCTCGGATTATCGCATCGAGCTGGTCAGTATTACCAAGGTGAAACCGCTGCACGAGCAAGACGAGTAAAGGTTCTACCCCTCACCCCAACCCTCTCCCACAGGGAGAGGGAGCTGATAGCCCCGGCTCTGTTGGGAGAAAGGAGATAATCTCAGCAACCTCGGTCATCCAAGGTGAGCCTGCCTGAGCTCATGATGAATTACTGTACTTTCAGGCCAACTCGATCGGTTCCCTCTCCCTGTGGGAGAGGGTTAGGGTGAGGGGGTATTGGTATTAGAGCAATTCTCTCGGTTTTTTTCTGTTTGCGGTTGTTGATGCAGCACGCGTTGGCGGGTTTCATACTGTTGCAGCCACAGTGGAAACACGTTGATTGGCATCGGCTTGGCAAAATAATACCCCTGCAAGGCATTTACCCCCTGCGAGCGTAGATACTCAGCTTGCTCCTCTGTCTCAACCCCTTCGGCCACCAGTTTTAATTTCAGGCGCTGGGCCAACGTAATGATGGTGTCGGTCACGGTGGCATTGACCGCGTCGGTACCAATGGCGGCGGTAAAGCCGCGATCGATCTTCAACACATCCGGGCTGAGCTTTTTCAGGTAACTGAGCGAGCTGTGGCCGGTGCCAAAGTCGTCTATTGCCAGCATGATCCCCATCTCTTTGAGCGTTTTAATCTGCTCATACTGAATTTCTGACAGGGCGGTTCGCTCAGTCAGTTCCAGCATCAGTGACGGCATCGGATGGGCGGGCAACCAGATGCGGCGGATATCATCAATAATGCTGACGGTATTGAAATGCTCTGCTGCGACGTTGATGCTGATATAGAAAGAGGGACGAGGGGGGAACAGGTTGAGGTTTTCTACCACCGTGGTCATCAGATAACGCGTTAGGGGAATGATCAGGGCATGCTGTTCGGCCAGCGGAATAAACACGTCTGGCGAAATCCAGCCTTGCCGTTTGTTTTTCCAGCGCATCAAGGTTTCGACGCCGACACAGCGCCCATTATCGCTGTTGATAATCGGCTGGCAATAAACGCGAAATTCGCGATGCGCAATGGCGTGGCCAATATGATAAGACAGGCTCATGCGGTTGGCGGTGATCAGATAGACCACGTAGGCCGCCAGCAGGCTCAGCATCAGCGCTAGAGGAATATGGCGGGGTAACGCGGCCAGCGCCAGAGTACGGGCATCGGGGCCAAACAGGGAGATGGAAAAAGGATACTTGGCTGATTTGGCGGTGTATTGCAGGTCTTCGGCTTTGGCATCGCTCAGGGTAATTTCCTGTTGGCCATATTCCAGTCTGTAGGCACCCACGTTCAGGGCTACCCGGTGAGCATAAGGCTCTTGGGGCTCCAGCAGGAAATTGGACAGCAGATCGATATTGAAAACGTGCAACACTCCGCTGGTACTTTGATCGGGCAACGGAGTCCACAGCACCAGCGTTGGCGTTCCTTTTGCGACCGTGATGGAAGGGCGCAGTGCCAGCTGCATGCCGCCTTTGGTCATGGTCGGGAAAAGGGTGGTAAACACAAAGTGGCGTTGGCCAAACAGGCTAGAGCAATAAATCGTGCCCTCCTTGACCAGCAGCAACGAGCGCAGCGCCTGATTCTGTGCGGCACGAAAGCGTAAGGTCGGCATCAACGAATCACAGGGTTGCCCGACCAGTGACATGGTGCTGAGCGCCTGTTGCTCTGCGGGCAGTAGCAACGCATTGAGTTTGGTGATCACCCGGCTGGCCAGGACGCGCTGGTTTTGTTCGGTATTACGGACTTCCTGATAGTAGCGGGTATACAGCGAAATCAACAAAATAGCCAACCCAACCGCGCCGGCGAGAAGCCAACGGTAATAGCGGTATTTCGATGCGGCAAGTTGGGTCATCAACATCCGGTAAGTCCTTGTTCAGTCTGGCGGCCTGACGCCACTTCCAGGCGCAAATTCTGCAATACGATGCTTGGCTAATTCTAGCCTGTTCGCATGGAAAATTGATGGTAACTCAACAAATTATTTCGGTTTGCGCGATAAGAGGGGAAATTTGGGGGGTAAGCCGCGGATGGACGAGGTGGTCAGATTGGTATTAAGGCTAAACGGGCGCAGCATGCGGCGCCCCTACGGTAGCGTAAGTTCACCCTCGCCAGTCACAGCGAGGGTTGCATGCTTAATCAGTCACACTGAACCTTGATCGCCAGACCGCCACGGGAGGTCTCACGATACTTGGAGTTCATGTCCTTACCGGTTTCGTACATGGTTTCGATCACCTTATCCAGCGACACGCGCGGCTCGCTGGTGCGGCGTAGTGCCATTCGCGCCGAGTTGATCGCTTTCACCGAGGCAATGGCGTTGCGCTCGATGCAAGGAACCTGTACCTGGCCAGCAACGGGATCGCAGGTCAAGCCCAGGTTATGCTCCATGCCGATTTCGGCGGCGATGCAAACCTGTTCAGGGCTGCCGCCAAGTAACTCGGCCAGGCCTGCAGCGGCCATCGAACAGGCCACGCCGACTTCGCCCTGGCAGCCCACTTCGGCACCGGAAATCGAGGCGTTCATTTTATACAGTGTGCCAATGGCGCCGGACGCCATAAAGTAGCGGACATAGGTTTCCGGGCTGACGGATTCGATGAAATGATCGTAGTAAGCCAGCACCGCAGGGACGATCCCGCAGGCTCCGTTGGTTGGGGCGGTCACCACGCGGCCACCGGCGGCGTTCTCTTCGTTCACCGCCAGCGCAAACATGTTGACCCAGTCGATCACGTTCATTGGATCGCTGGACAGTTTGTCTGAGGAAACCAGCAAGCGGCGCAGGGCGGAGGCGCGGCGCGGAACCCGCAGTGGACCAGGTAGCACGCCTTCGGTGTTCAGACCGCGATCGATACAGGCGCGCATGGTTTGCCAGACGTTACCGAAGTAGGCTTCGATCTCCTGCTTGTTGTGCAACGCCAGTTCGTTTTGCATGACCATCCCGGAAAGGGACAGGCCGGTGGTGTGGCAGTGAGCCAACATCTCGCTTGCGGAGTTGAACGGGTAGGGAACCGAGACTTCATTACTTTCGGCTTTGCCAAAATGTTCTTCGTCAACGATAAAACCACCACCGATGGAGTAATAGGTTTTGCTGTAAATCTGTTTGTCGCCAGCGAAGGCATGGATCTGCATGGCGTTTTCGTGCAGCGGCATATTGTCGCTACGGAAGACCATGCCGCCGTCGCGCGGGAAATCGACTTCGTGCAGGCCGCTGGCCAACATCAGGCGTTGCCGTTGCTCAACATCACGAATAAAACCCGGGATGCCATCAATATCGACGGTATCAGGCATATTGCCCGCCAGGCCGAGAATGATGGCGATATCGGTATGGTGACCTTTACCGGTCAATGAGAGTGAGCCGTAAACATCGACGGCAACACGCGTGACGGAAGGCATCAAGCCTTCGTTTACCAGATCGTCGACAAACTGTTTGCCGGCTTTCATCGGTCCAACCGTATGAGAGCTGGACGGGCCGATGCCGATCTTAAACATGTCGAAAACGCTAATCACGCTAAAACTCCTTAAAGAGGCATATTGTTATGGCTGCTGCGGTTAAAAACCGCGCAGGGAACGGCGATAGTGTAAAAGGGCCGTACGGGTTTTGCGGCCTTTTTCGCATGAAATAAAGTAATCCTTGGTATTGCTTTTTTTAGAGCCGTATACCCTATGGATTTCAAGTTGGCCGCTCTTGCGCATCCCTGCGCTCGCGGCATTCGTACATCCCTGTACAGCACAGCTAGGCGACAAGCTATCTCATCCCAGGAGCTTACTTTTGGGTAAGTGACTGGGATGAGATAGTGCAGGTAACAACGCTGCAGCTTGAAAGACGACGGGTATCAACGCTGCCGGGGTAATCCTTATAATATTAGTGGTTTATTCCGGTTGTGGCTATTTTACAGGTATTTCGTAAGGTTGAAGAGAGAGTTTACAGTTTTTTTAAAACATCGATAGCGGCAACGGTAGTTGATAAACCAGGCTGCTGGAGTGATAGCGATCGCTTTACGCTCAAAACGACAGGTAATCCCGGCTTTAACGTGACGTATGTCTCAAAAAATGCCAGATTTAAATGCTGACTTGCTGTGCCAGGCGGCGAATAATCGCGGCCGTCAGACCCCAGACAAATTGGCTCTGATACCAGGAAAGATAGACTCGATGGGCGTGACCACCACGATGAATATCCAGCGGATAATAGCGTGAGAGCCGCAGCGCTTCTTGCAGCGGGATTTCGAACACCTCGGCGACCTCATCTTCGTTGGCATGAAACGCCACATCTGCCGGGATCAGGCCCACGACTGGCGTCACCTGAAAACCGGTGCTGCTGTCGAGCGGGGCCAACTGGCCGAGGATATGCACCCGCTGCGGTGGGATCGCCACTTCTTCCTGCGCTTCACGCAGTGCGGTAATGATGGGGGAGCCGTCTTCAGCATCGGTTTTACCGCCGGGGAAGGCCACCTGACCCGCATGTTTACGCAACGAGTCGGCGCGGCGGGTGAGCAGCAAGGTCGGTTCTGGCCGACAAACGATCGGGATCAGCACGGCGGCTGGGCGCGCGTTTCGGGAGATCTGCATCGCCTGCGGCAGTTGCAGTTGAAAGCGGCTGATAAAATCGGCCAATGAGGTCGGATAATCCTGATGGCTCACGAAACGGTAAACTCCCCCAGTTGTGGCAAGATGCGGCCTACCTTATCAAAGGTTTCCTGATACTCCGCCTGTTCCTGACTATCCGCAACGATGCCGCCGCCGGCAGAACAGGTTATACGCCCATTTTCGGCAATCAGGGTGCGAATGGTGATGTTGGTGTCCATGGTACCGCAGACGCTGAGATAGCCAATACTGCCGCAATAGGCATTACGGCGCTGTGGCTCCAGCTCTTCGATGATTTCCATCGCCCGCACCTTGGGAGCGCCGGTAATCGATCCGCCGGGAAAACAGGCACGTAACAGCTCGGTGGCAGAGCGGTTAGAGGGCAGGGTAGCGGTAATGGTACTGACCAGATGATGTACCGCCGGGAACGGCTCAACCACGAACAGTTCCGGCACCTTGACGCTGCCAGGTTCTGCCACGCGGCCAATATCATTGCGCAGCAGGTCGACAATCATCAGATTTTCAGCCCGGTCCTTCGGTGAGTTGGCCAGTTTTTGCGCCTGTTCGGCATCTAGCGCGGCATCGGCAAGGCGGGGTAGTGTGCCCTTGATTGGCCGGGTCTGGATCTGCCGATCGGCCAACCACAGGAAACGTTCTGGTGAAACGCTCAACACCGCGTTGGCGGGCAGGCGCAGGAAAGCGGAGAACGGTGCACGGTTGCTGGCGCTTAACTGCTGGAATGCCTGCCATTCGTCCCCTTGATAAGGGGCGGAGAAACGCTGAGCCAAATTGATCTGATAGCAATCGCCACTGCGCAGATAGCCCTGGATCCGCCGGAATTTCTCGCCATATTGTTGGCGCGTCATATTGGCCTGCCAGTTGCCGGTCAGGGCAAAGGGAGCCTGTGGCACCGCCTGCTGTTGGTTAAGCCATTGCCAGCGCTGTTCTACATCCCGATAGCTGAGCAGGGTCAGTTTTTGCTGCTGGTGATCGGCGATCAGTGCCCAGTCATAAATGCCCACCGCCATATCCGGCAGCGTGGTATCGGCCTGCGCCAACTGCGGCAACGCTTCGATACGTCGCCCCAAATCATAGCCAAATAGCCCCAGTGCTCCCCCTTGAAAGGGCAGATCGCCGTTCAGTGGTGGATGCAGGTTGAGGGCATCAAGCTGTTGCTGCAACAGCAGGAAGGGATCTTCCGGTGAGTGACTGCGAGCCTCTCCCTGCTGGATCTCAGTGATGGCACTGCGAGTGGTCAACGTGGTACGTGGCTCTGCCACCAGAATGTCAAACCGGTTATGCGGGTGATCGGCAAAGCCCGAATGCAGCAGCATGGCCCAGGGTTGTTGTGCCAATGGAGCGAACAGCGTCAGCACGGCTTCGCGCGTATAGGGTAACGATTTAAGCTTTGGGGTGGTGACACTCATGGGGTTCAATCAACCTGGCTAACGTAAACAGCAGTGTTGGTAGCCATTCTGCCACATTAGTCCGTAGGGCGCTGCTTACAGATTAGCCGGATGAAAAGTAAAGCAAGGGTAAACGGAGCATCTTTTGCAACTTCTACCCTAATATAAAATGTTAAAAACGCCATTATATGTTCGCCGTAAGAAGTTTAAGTGCTGGATATTTCAATAAGTAAAAAAATAAATGAAAATGTATCTTGTTTCACCCGAAAATTATTCTACAGGTGTGGGCAGCAATGTCATTAAAATTGAGCGTTATTGTCCCTTTGCATAACGTTGGGGCGCTTTTTGTTCCTTTCCTGAATTCTTTGCTGGCGCAACATGAGCGGCAGCTGGAGGTGATCATCGTTAATGATGGTTCCACCGACGGCTCAGGAGAGATCGCGCACCGTTACGCCGCGCAGCATCCGCATATCAAGGTCATCGATCAGCCCAACTCAGGGGTTTCCAATGCCCGCAATGCCGGGCTGGCCGTGGCCCGTGGCAAATATGTCGCCTTCCCCGATGCTGATGATTTGTTGGATCCCAAAATGTATTCTACGCTGCTTGCATTAGCCGAGGAATATCAATTAGACGTGATGCAATGTAACGGTGAGCGCTATTTTGCCAGCAATGGTGATCTGCAACTTATTATTCCTGCTGCGCGCTTGAAAGATACGGCGGTTATTTCTGGCGCGCAGTGGTTGGAAAAGGCGTTGAAATCAAGACGCTTTATTCATGTGGTGTGGTTGGCCGTGTATCGCCTGGATTTTATCAAGCAGCACCGGCTCTATTTCGAACCGGGTTTACACCACCAGGATATTCCTTGGACCACCGAGGTGATGTTCAATGCTCAACGAGTTAAATACCTGAGCAAACCGCTATATCGCCAACGGGTACACGACCGCTCGATCAGCAACCGTCGGCGTACCGGGCAGGCGAACGTCGAGTATCAACGCCACTATATGAAAATCGTCGAGATGCTGGTGGCGCTGAACCAGCGTTACAGCAGAAAAATCCCGATTTGTGCGGCCTTCCACTGGCAGATCGCGCGCGAGGCGCTGGGGATTTGCCATAGTATTCGCCGTGAACCCGAACCGCAGGCACAACAACAGATCGCTGCAGATTTCTACCAACGCGGCATTCAGCGGATGATGGTCAACAATATGCGTGGGATCAAGCAGACCTGGCATGTGATGTTGTGGCTGCATCGTTTGAAACAGTGGCGCAATGAGAACGTCTCTCCCTTGCACGCGAGTGAATAACAGGTGTAGGGATCCGCGTCGTTAGCGCGTATAATTCACGCCTATTTTACCGGGGAGAAATACATGCTTGCAGGTATGCCGTCACTGAGTCACCAAGAACAGCAGGAAGCTGCTGAACGTATCCATCTGCTGATGGAGCAGGGCATGAGCAGCGGAGAGGCCATCGCAACCGTGGCGCAGGAAATCCGCGAAAAACATAAGGGCGACCAGGTCAGCGTGATGTTCGACGATGAAGAAGAACAGCAGCAGCAGGAAGAACCGACCGAGTATATGGACGAAGATAGCGAGCACGACGAAAACTACTGACGTTAGCGGGGTTCGGTATGCCGAACCCCAACCGGTTACCCTTGTACCGTCACCGCAGCAGCGGCCTGTTTGGCCAACTCTACCGCTTGCTCTACTTCTGGCGCAACGGCCAGTGCAACGCCCATACGGCGTTTACCTTCGATATTCGGTTTACCAAATAACCGCACCTGGTTGTAACCACTCAGTGCCGTCCCCAACCCGCTGAAACGTACGTTATCGCTGCTTAGCTCCGGCAGGATCACCGCAGAGGCGGCGGGCCCAAACTGGCGTATCGCGTTAATCGGCAGCCCAAGGAAAGCGCGCACGTGCAGTGCGAACTCGGACAGATCCTGCGAAATCAGTGTGACCATACCTGTGTCGTGCGGGCGTGGCGAGACCTCGCTGAAAATCACCTCATCACCGCAGACGAACAGCTCTACGCCGAACAGGCCAAATCCACCCAGCGCGTTAACTACCTTGGCGGCGATCGCCTGAGCACGGCTTAATGCCAGTTCAGACATCCGCTGCGGCTGCCAGGATTCGCGGTAATCCCCGTCTTCCTGACGGTGGCCGATCGGCTCACAGAAATGCACGCCATCGACGGCGTTGATGGTCAGTAGGGTGATCTCGAAATCAAACTTGACCAGCCCTTCAACAATGACCCGGCCTCCGCCAGCGCGGCCACCAAGCTGTGCATAATCCCAGGCGGCGCTCAGTTGCTGCTCTTCACGGATCAGGCTTTGCCCTTTACCGGACGAGCTCATCACCGGCTTGACGATGCACGGGTAACCAATCTCGGCCACCGCTTGGCGGAAGCTTGGCTCGTTATCGGCAAAGCGGTAGCTGGAGGTTGGCAGCTCCAGCGTTTCAGCGGCCAGGCGGCGAATACCTTCGCGGTTCATGGTCAGACGTGTGGCTTCAGCGCAGGGAACGACGTGATGGCCCTGTTGCTCCAGCTCAACCAGCATGCTGGTGGCGATAGCCTCTATTTCCGGCACGATAAAATCGGGGCGTTCCTGTTCGATCAACGCTTTTAGCGCCACGCCATCCAACATGTTGATGACGTGGCTGCGGTGCGCCACATGCATGGCTGGTGCATCGGCGTAACGGTCGACGGCAATCACTTCCAAGCCTAAACGCTGGCATTCGATGGCCACTTCTTTGCCCAGTTCGCCTGAGCCGAGCAGCATAACGCGGGTAGCGGCGGGGCGCAGGGCGGTTCCAATAGTTAACATAGTCTGATACCTGGATCTGAATGAATTCACGGGTCTGACACTGAGCGCGCAGTATATACGAAAACGATTGCGTACGACCAGCGGAGCCTATTAACCGCTTTTTTTAACGCCGAAATCCGGAAACCCCACCAACTCTGTTATCATCTGCGCCTGATCCGGTGCCAGCCAAGCGCAGCGCCGCCTTTCCACTTGCTATATAAGAGTTATTGCCGTGAGCACAGTTTCTTTTTCTTCCCTGCCGCTGCCAGCTGAACAGTTGGCCAACCTCAACGAACTGGGGTATGCCGAAATGACGCCGGTACAGGCCGCAGCGCTGCCTGCCATCCTTAACGGGCAGGACGTACGTGCCAAAGCGAAAACCGGTAGCGGTAAGACGGCGGCATTTGGCATCGGCCTGCTGGATAAAATCAACGTTGCCAAAGTGGCAACCCAGGCACTGATCCTGTGCCCAACGCGTGAGCTGGCCGATCAGGTGAGTAAAGAGCTGCGTCGCCTGGCCCGCTTTACCCAGAACATCAAGATACTGACCCTGTGCGGTGGCCAGCCTATGGGGCCACAACTCGACTCTCTGGTGCATGCGCCGCACATTGTGGTGGGCACGCCGGGCCGCATACAGGAGCATCTGCGCAAGAAAACCCTGGTGCTGGACGAGATGACCGTGCTGGTGCTGGATGAGGCCGACCGCATGTTGGACATGGGCTTTGCTGATGACATCGATGATGTGATCAGCTATACGCCGCCGCAGCGCCAGACCCTGCTATTTTCTGCCACCTATCCGGCGGGCATTGAGCGCATTAGCGCCCGTGTGCAACGCCAGCCACTGAATGTGGAAGTCGAAGATGGCGATGAGCAAGCCTCTATCGAACAGCGCTTTTATGAAACTACCCGCGATCAACGCCCAGCGGTGTTGGTGAGCGCCATCCGTCATTATCAGCCAGCGTCCTGCGTGGTGTTCTGTAACACCAAGCGTGATTGCCAGAGCGTGTATGAAGCGTTGGAGGCTCGTGATATCAGCTGCATGGCACTGCATGGCGATCTTGAACAACGCGATCGGGATCAAGTGCTGGTTCGCTTTGCCAACCGCAGCTGCCGTGTACTGGTGGCCACCGACGTGGCCGCGCGTGGTCTGGATATCAAAGAATTGGAGCTGGTGGTCAACTACGAGCTGTCGTTTGACCCTGAGGTTCACGTCCACCGCATTGGTCGTACTGGCCGTGCCGGTCTGAGTGGGTTGGCAATCAGCCTGTGTACGCCGCAGGAAATGGTGCGTGTTCATGCTCTCGAAGAGTATCTGTCCATGCGCGCAAAATGGTCGCCAGTGTCTGAGCTGAGCGGGGCGTCTAACGCGCCGCTGGAAGCGGAAATGGTCACCCTGTGCATCGACGGCGGCCGCAAGGCTAAAATCCGCCCTGGCGATATTCTTGGGGCGTTGACCGGTGAGGCCGGGCTAACGGCGGCAGAAGTTGGCAAGATCGACATGTTCCCGGTGCATGCCTATGTGGCTATCCGTAAGGCCAGCGCCCGTAAGGCACTGCAACAGCTTCAGCAAGGTAAGATCAAAGGCAAGAGCTGCAAAGTGCGGCTGTTGAAATAATAAACGGCAGGGCGCTTGCAGCCCTGCCCGAAATCACTCTATACTGTATAAAAATACAGTATCATAACCTTTGAGGAAGATGCTCATGGCTGTTGAAGTGAAATATGTAGTAGTGAGAAACGGTGAGGAAAAAATGACTTTCGCAAACAAGAAAGAAGCCGATGCCTACGACAAAATGTTGGATCTGGCCGATAGCCTCGGTGAATGGTTGCAGCAAGCGCCAGTCACGCTGGAAGAAGAACAGCGTGAAGGGTTGAGCTTCTTCCTGGCGGAACACAAAGATGTGCTGGCGCAGATCCTACGTGGTGGTGCCCCGCAAGAAGCCGCCAAAAAGCCAGCCAAAACCAAAGGTGAGAAACCTGCCGCCGCCCCGGAAGAAGGCGCTGCGTCAGAAGAGCAGCAGGCTGCTTAAGCAGTGGTACAGCAACATGATCATAGCCAAGGATCCAGCATGTCCCGTGAGATAACCTTCTTCAGCCGTTTTGAGCAAGATATTCTGGCCGGGCGCAAAACCATCACCATTCGGGATGCCAGCGAAGCTCACTTCCAGCCGAATGAGGTGCTGCGTGTCAGCCGCAACGAAGACGGCGTATTTTTCTGTTATATCGAGGTAAAGTCGGTAACGCCGGTGCGTCTGGATGAGCTCACGCATGAACATGCGCAGCAGGAGAATATGACGCTCAGCGAACTCAAGCAGGTGATCCAGGATATCTACCCAGGGCTGGATGAGCTGTTTGTCATCGCGTTTACCAAGCGCTGATGCCGTACACCCTCTCACAAGGCGATGAGATGCTGACAAAACCTAACCGGTTCACTGCGTAGGGGCGCTGTATGCTGCGCCCATTTACTTATGCGGCTTGTTAACCTTGTGAAATTCGTGTCATTCTTGCCTTAATCAAAGTAAGCGGATGATTTAGCAATGATGACACCTCCCAAGGCAGAAAAACGTCCTTATCCCATCACCATCCATGGCGACACGCGTGTGGATGACTACTACTGGCTGCGCGATGACGAACGTACCGATCCCCAGGTATTGGAGTATTTGCGGGCTGAAAATGCCTACACCGACGCACAGCTAAAGCCGCAACAGGCGCTGCGTGAAACTCTGTATCAGGAAATGGTCGCGCGTATCCCACAGCAGGAACATTCCGTGCCTTACGTCAGGCGTGGTTTCCGCTATCAGACCCGCTATGAGCCGGGTAATGAATATGCGCTGTATGTGCGCCAGCCTGCAGCGGCTACCGAGCTTTGGGACACCTTGCTGGATGGTAATCAGCGCGCGGAAGGGCACGAATTCTATACGTTGGGCGGGTTGGACGTCAGCCCGGACAACCAGCGCCTGGCCGTGGCGGAGGACTTCCTGTCGCGCCGCCAATACGATATTCGTTTCAAGGATCTACGCGACGATAGCTGGGCCGATGAGGTATTGGAAAACACCTCCGGCAACTTCGAGTGGGCGAATGACTCCGCTACCGTCTACTACGTGCGTAAACATGCCAAGACGTTGCTGCCATATCAGGTCTATCGCCACGTGGTGGGTAGCGATCCGCAGCAGGACGAGCTGATCTACGAGGAACAGGATGACACTTTCTACGTCAGCCTGGAAAAAACCACCTCCGAGCGCTTTATCCTGATCCATCTCAGCAGCACCACCACCTCAGAGATCCTGTTGCTGGATGCGGACAGCGCAGGCAGTAAGCCGCAGATGTTTGCGCCACGCCGCAAAGATCACGAATATGCTATTGATCACTACCGTGAGCATTTCTACATTCGCTCGAACAGAAACGGCAAGAACTTTGGCCTGTACCAGAGTGAGCAGGCCGACGAAAGCCAATGGCAGGAGCTGATTGCCCCGCGCACCGACGTCATGCTCGAAGGGTTCAACCTGTTCCGTGACTGGCTGGTGGTGGAGGAGCGCATCGCCGGGCTGACCCAGCTGCGCCAAATCCATTGGCTGAGCGGTGAAGACAAGAGCATTGCTTTTGACGATCCGACCTATGTCACCTGGCTGGCCTACAATCCAGACCCGGAAACCGAGCTGCTGCGTTACGGCTATTCTTCCATGACCACGCCAACCACGCTGTATGAGCTAAACCTGGACAGCGGCGAGCGGGAATTGCTCAAGCAGCAGGAAGTGAAAAACTTCACGGCAGAAGATTATCGTAGCGAGCGCGTGTGGGTGAAAGCCCGTGGCGGCGTTGAGGTACCGGTATCTTTGGTTTACCGTGCCGACCGCTTTGCACATGGGGCGAATCCACTGATGGTGTATGCCTACGGCTCCTATGGCAGCAGTATGGATCCGGCATTCAGTGCCAGCCGTCTCAGCCTGATGGATCGCGGTTTTGTCTTCGCGCTGGCGCATATTCGCGGCGGTGCTGAGTTGGGGCAACTGTGGTATGAAGACGGCAAGCTGTTCAACAAACAAAATACCTTTAACGACTTTATCGACGTCACCAAGGCTCTGGTAGAGCAGGGCTATGGCGATGCTGACCGAGTGTTCGCCATGGGGGGCAGTGCCGGTGGCTTGCTGATGGGCGCGGTAGTCAACCAGGCTCCTGAGCTGTTCAACGGTGTAGTGGCCCAGGTACCGTTTGTAGACGTGGTAACTACCATGCTGGATGAGTCCATCCCGCTAACCACCGGTGAATATGACGAGTGGGGCAACCCAAACGACAAGGCGTATTACGATTACATCTTGCAGTACAGCCCTTACGACCAGGTGAAAGCGCAGGATTATCCGCATATGCTGGTCACCACCGGGCTGCACGATTCGCAGGTGCAATATTGGGAGCCGGCCAAGTGGGTGGCGAAGCTGCGTGAGTTGAAAACCGACGATCGTCAACTGCTGCTGTATACCGATATGGATGCTGGCCACGGCGGCAAGTCTGGGCGCTTTAAGGCTTACGAAGATATTGCGCTGGAATATGCGTTTATTCTGGCGCTGGCGGAATAAATCATCGCGGGCAGGAGACTGCCCGCTTGATTAACCCAACAGATAGTATTTCAACGTGTGTTTCATATCTGGGCTGAGATCGTCGATAGATTTCAGCATCCAACGCAAATAGCCAGGATCGTCCAGCGCCACCTGCTCAATAGATTGCCCACGGTATTTGCCGAATTTGAATTTTTTCAACAATACCGGCTGCTCGGTGATTTCCAGCATCTGTTCGGGCGTCCAACCGGAGTCCTGCACAATGCGTTGCAGCAGTGCGGCGGTGACGTAGCAGTCGTACAGTGCGCGGTGTGGATAAAGCGCGCTGTCCTGCGGCAGCTGCACATCCAGATTCAGCGCATAGCGCAGGTATTGATTACCATATTTAATGTCTGGATACAGCGTACGTGCCAGCTTGAGGGTACAAATCCAGGCACCGTTCATTTCTGGCAGCATAGCCCGATCAAAGGCGGCGTTATGCGCGACATAATATTGGCTGCCCTGATAGCGCCCAATGGCGACGGCGATACGCGGCTTGCCCTCAACCATCTGCTCGGTGATGTGGTGAATGGCCATGGCGTCCAGGCCGATAGGCCGGTCTGGGCTGATCAGGTCGCTCATCGGATTGGTGATACACCCGTCGATCACGTCAACGGAAGCGACCTCCACTACGCCGCCGTCTAGCCCACAGGTTTCGGTATCGATTACACGTAACATCATGATGTCCCCAGCTAAAGTCTATTCCCTAGCTTAACGAGATGGGGCTGCGATGCCAACCTGCCTTTTCGCAGGCAACAAAAAACCCGCCTCGGCGGGTTTAACTACGGTCAGAAACTGATTTACTCACCAGATGTAGACGCCTGTCCTTTCTTGGAACGTTTCTCCGCTTTTTTCTCGGCTGGGGTTTTCAACGGCTTCTTCTTCGCATTTTTCTTGCTGTCCATTCCCTTACTCATGATGGCCTCTTGGTTAACCTATGGTTGGGTGGCTTGCCGAACCATTAACCCCCTAGCGGCCCTCATATGCAAGCAGCAAAGGGTATGGAAACGTCAACGCTTTGTTTATCCAATGATTATTTATTATTAACCTTTCATGTGTTAAAAATGTTATAATGTAACAAACCTATGTACACGGAGTGTGCCATGACAGTCATGACATTATTAAGCGAGCAACAACTGCTGGCGATGCCAGAATCTGATTACATGAATACGGAGCAGCGGGCGTTTTTCCGCCAACGCCTGTTGGATGAGCAACAAAAACTCTGGCAGCACATCGACGTGCTGAAACGTGATATCGACAGCGGTGACATTAGTGGTGACGAAGCGGATAAAGCCGCGCGCGAAGAAGATCTGCGCCTGCTGTTCCGCCAATTGGATCGGGAAACCCGCCTGCTGCCCAAGATGGCCGCCGCCCTACAGCGCCTGGAAACCGGTGATTTCGGTTATTGCCTTGAAACGGGTGAGCCTATCGGCCTGCCACGTCTGTTATTACGTCCCACGGCAGAGCTGAGTATTGAAGCCAAAACCGCGCAAGAAATGCGCGAACCGCATATGCGTAAAAGCAAGTCGACTTCATTTTGAGCAAACGCACGCTAACATGTTGGTATAGGTGGAGGTTTTAGCGTTTTAACGTTGACCTGATGAGCGGCTTCGGCTTTGATGAAGGTATCACTCACAGAGAGACGTACGCGCCATGGAACAATTACGAGGTTTGTACCCGCCATTAGCCGCCTATGACAGCGG
>NZ_JBKJYW010000482.1:0-3031 GCF_046715635.1 Serratia sp. (in: enterobacteria) | reverse complement strand
GCAAACGCTCGGCTGCGCTCTTCCAGCTTGCGGAAGGTCATCACCTCACCCATGTTGATAAAGGCGGGTTGATCCGCGTAACGGGCAACCGCATTCTCAAACATTTCGATCAGGGATGAGTATTGATCGGCATCGATTTCTGCCGGAACATCCGCCGGGTAACGTTTTAACCAGACTTTTTCCAAGCTATTACTCCTGAAATCATTACTAATTATCATCGTAGCCCCCAAAATTGCAGCCAAACTTTAACAATACTTTAACTCAGCGTACCAGTTTGGGTTTTAAACAATATTCAGGTTGCGATGTACGTCACTAATTGCCGACGCAACCGCACAACAAAAAAAATTAAGGCGGCCATTAAGCCGCCCTAAATTGTAAAAACACTTCTACTTGCCGAGGCCTCAAATCCGCGCCCTTACTCCGTAACGAAAGTTTGCACCTGCGCCGGACCTGGATTATACCAGCCATAACCCCCGCCCCAACCCGGGCCCCACGGGCCATTATGCCAGCCCCATGGCCCCATCGGCTGCGGTGGCATCACAATCTGCTGGGCGATGTGCCAACGCTTGAAGCCGGTCGCATCCATGGTGACAAAGCGGTATGGCGTCATGCCAATCTTGCCGTCCCGCAGGCCGGTGATCGGCCCCACCACGGTGACCAGTTGCCCTCTGAAATCGACCGGATCGAGGAAACCGTTAACCGAAGCCAGCAAACGGCCTTGCGAAGGTTCTCCCAACACCGGACGCGCCCCCGAATCCAACGGCACCGCCGCAATCTCCAGAATGGTCCGCCCACGTTCGTTAGCCACGGCCACCACGGTACCGCCAAAGCGTGCTTCTGCGCCGGTAAACTGTTTCGGCGCGTTTTGCACCATCGACAGTTGGCCGACCGGCGTGGGGCTGGTGCCTTGGATCGCATCCGGAATGGTCACACAGCCAGAGAGCGCCAACACGCTGCTTGCGATTGCCAGCGTTAACAGCTTTTTACTCACAGTACGGGTTAAGATCATCGCAATCTCCTGAATTAGCTGTAACTTCGACAACGGTCATCAGTGCAAGTTGCAGACGGCACTGTTTTCTAAAGAGCGCCGTCTATTCGTGCTGCAAATGGACATCAGCAGAACGCCGACATGCGGCAACTTAAGATAACTATAGGAAACTATTCGCGTCCCGGTAGCTTCTTCCAGGTCACTTCGTTACGCAAATAGGTCGGCTCAGCATTTTCCACGCTGACCGCCAGGCCTTGTTGCCAGGCTTGTAGCGCCAGAGGCAGCATATCTTCGGCCTGCGGCAACAGCATTTTCCCGTCGGTAACGTTCAGTGAGGAACCAGCAACCAAATCTGGATAGGTTTGCCAACCGGTACCCACATGGGCCCAATCACCTTGCAAGTGTTGCGCACGCTCCAGAGCCTGCTGTGGAGACAGCACCGCTTCCCCTGCACTTTCCAGCCACTGGCCATCAAGCTGGCGTTCAAACTGGCCCCAATAGACCTCACCCATGCGGGCATCGATCGCCGCCAATACCCGTTGCGCGCCGGTCATGCGCCAGGCACCTTGCGCCATGGTTTGCAGCGTGGAAATCCCGAGCATCGGCAATTCGGCGCCGAGCGCCAGCCCTTGGGCAATACCAATGCCGATACGCACGCCGGTAAAGCTCCCTGGGCCACGGCCAAAGGCCAAGGCATCGAGTTGTGAAAGGGATAATCCGGATTCGGCCAGCACCTGCTGCACCAGCGGTAAAATGCGCTGGGTGTGCTCGCGCGGGCACAGTTCAAACAGGGCGTGAACTTCGCCTTGATTCCAGATAGCGACAGAACATGCTTCCGTCGCCGTATCGATCGCTAAAATTCGCGTGGACATGCCAAACCTCAGGCGGGAAATATCAGTGGTTTCATACAGGGCGCGCATTGTAGCACACCCCCGAAGTCGCGCCTATTCACCCTTGAGGAAGGCAATAGCCTGCGCCAAATCACGCGTTCGCGGCGTGGGCGGCAAGCTGTTGAGGAACACTTCACCATAAGGGCGCATCACCAGGCGGTTATCACAAATCACCAGTACGCCTCGGTCGTCGATATCACGGATCAAACGGCCAACGCCCTGTTTTAAGGTGATCACCGCATCGGGCAGTTGCACATCGTTGAAGGGATCACCACCGCGCAGGCGGCAATCCTCAATGCGTGCCTTCAGCAACGGGTCATCCGGTGAGGTAAAGGGTAGTTTATCGATAATGACGCAGGAGAGTGCATCACCGCGCACGTCTACGCCCTCCCAGAAACTGCTGGTCGCCACCAATAACGCATTACCGGCTTCAACAAACTGTGCCAACAGTTGGCCTTTGCTGGTTTCACCCTGTAACAGCACCGGCAACGTCAGCGTGGCCCGGAACTCTTCAGCCAGTTCCCGCATCATTTGGTGAGAGGTGCAAAGAAAGAAACAACGCCCCTGATTGGCTTCGATCATGGGCCGTAACATGCGGGCAAGTTGACGCGCTCCGCCGGGTTGATTAGGCGAAGGCAGAAAACGAGGAACACACAGCAAAGCCTGATTGGCATAGTCAAACGGGCTAGGCAGCAACAGCGTCTTGGCCTTATTCAACCCCAAGCGATCGGTAAAATGCCCCATCTGCTCGTTAACCGACAGCGTTGCCGAAGTGAAAATCCAGCTGCCCGGTTTTTCATCGAGCATTTCACGGAAACGTTCTGCTACCGTCAGTGGCGTCAACGCCAGCACAAAGTTTCGTGAGTTACATTCATACCAATAGCTGAACCCCGGCTCGTTGACTTCTTTCAACCGCTTGAGGCGGGTGCGGAACTGTGTCGCGCGTTCAAATGCAGCGTCCAGCAGCGCCGAACGACCGAGGGAAAGTTTGACCACGTCGTAACACAACTCCAATGCGTCATCGAGCAACAATAATGCCCGCTGCACATTTGGTTGGCTTAATACTTCGCGCAGGTTGCCACGGTAACCTGGTTCGCCCAACGCCAGCCGGAAATCCTGGGTGCTTTGGCTGAGACGATCGGCACTCTTTTGC
>NZ_JBKJYW010000481.1:0-3894 GCF_046715635.1 Serratia sp. (in: enterobacteria) | reverse complement strand
CGGCGCTGCAGCTGATAATCGTTATGTCTTTGTTGCTGTTGAAAGTGTTGTGGCTTAATGAACAGGCCTTCGCGCCAGATCACTCGATTCTTGGTCGGCATGGTTATTCTTCCTCTTTCCTTAAGTCAATTTCATCCGCTTTAACGTGGATCAGCACGCCATAGTTATAACCAACATCTCTGATCTTGATGATTTTTTTCCATTCAGCGCGGTCAACGTCGGCATAGTAGGCAATCACCCCCAAATAGTGGGTCTTCTCTTCCAGCTCAATGGCCGGTAACGGTTTATACTGGCTCGGCAGCAGGGTGTATTCCTGGTGGTCGATGTAGTTCTTGCTAAGCGTTTTCTTCAGTATTTCCGTGTCGAGCTGGTCGTAGTCGGCCGCCAGCAGTTTGGAATCATCGCTCAGGTACACCACCGCAATCTCGGTCGGCGCGGCCTCGCCTTTCTCATTGGGGTTGATATTCGCGTCTGCCAACAGCGTTAACCGCAGCGTAGAAGGTTGCTCGGTAACACGCTCCGGCTTCTTGTTTTTCCAAATCGTGCATCCTGACAGCATCAGCACCAGGCATAGCGCCGTCGTCAGAAAGTAACCTCTGCCACCTTTCATCGTTCGCTGTCCTTCATCCCCTGGCGCAGCGCCTGGTCGTAAGCCTGTTCATACACTTCGCCAAACAGCTTTTCGAAGCCCTGCTGGCGGCTGGAGGCCAATTCCTGGTAGTAGTTTTTATACATTTCCCAGGCCCAGGCAGAGTCTTGATCCTGGCGCTCGTTGCTACGCATGTAATGGCTAAAGCGCGTCAGCAATCGCTCTGGGGAGAAGGCTTCCAACATGGTGTTCAACGCCTGGGCAATCGCCTGCTGGTTGGCCTGATGGTGCAAGCGCAGGTTATGCAGGCTCTCAGCCACCGCCGCCGGGGCGGAAAGGTGGACCGGGCTTTTTTGATCGGCAAACAGCAGGCTGAGCGTGGTGTCGTAATCCATATTCAGGCGCAGCGGGTTATCTTCGATGGGCCGCAGATGCTTGTCCCGCAGGCCGTGTTGGCTGCGCTGCAAGGCCAATAGCCCTTCAATGGCGGCCTTGAGCGTTTTGCCAGCTTCCTCGAGGAAGTCATTGGCCTCCTGGCTGTTGCGGATCGGCAGTTGCGCACCAAAACCCCGCATCAGCGGCGTGATCGCCACGTGCTGCTGTTCCATCTTGCTGTCTGACGGCGCCTGCTGGCCGGAAAGAAAACTGCTTATTTGCGGCAGATCGATAAACTCCTGATCCATGGCCCTGTCCTTGGTGATATCAGAAAGTGGGGAAGAGAACAGCGGATCGCGGTAGCGGTCCTGTTGTAACGATTGATCGGCACCGGTGAGGGTGCTCATAGGGTCGTGCATCGTCAGGCTTTCGGTTTCCAATACCCGCAGCGGATCGTGGCTGAAACCGTTGGCGACCGTGGCGGCCAGGCGGTTGTCCTGCTCATGGTGGGAAGCCTGCGCACTCCCTCCTTCCATCATCGCTTCCAGCGGGTTGCTGTAGCTGGAGACCAGCGATTCCGGTGATACCATCAGCGGATCGATCATATCGGCGTTCGAGCGGCTGATATGGCTCTTGATGGCCAGCTTGCCCACGCTGATCTCATCACCTTGCTGGATGCGCACCAAACCGGAGTTTGCCGTCAGCATCGACTGGTTAATACTCACCGCACCGTTGAGTACCCGCAGGCAAAAGGAACCGTCGCGCCATTCAATGGCAAACTGTGAAGGGCTGATATTGCCGCCCTGATCCTGAATAGACCAATGATGGCTGCCGTCACTGCCAACCACCCCACCCTGTGCATTAAACAGGCTGCTGGCCGGTTTGCCACTTTCCAATCTGTCACTATTGACGACTCGCAATGATAGCGTCGGTTGCTGTTTATCCATGATCTCTCTTCCTGAATCTTGATTATCATTCCATAACGCTGATGGTTACGTGGGGCTGTTGCTCGGGTTCCCCGAGGAAGCTGGTCCAGCCCAACAGGTTGTTTTGTTCTGTCCCCAGGATCATGCCGCCCACCTGCTGCTCAGCCAGCCCCAGGCGCAAATCCCACGAAAACTGGTCACGCATAATGAAGGCCACAAACATCTCTAACGGTTCGTAGTTCGCCCCGTTAGGTAAAAATGACAAGAACTGCTCACGCGTCAGTTGGTTGAGGCACAGCTGATACTTGCCGCTGCGATCCGCCACCTGCGATCCCAGCGAGAAATTGACGCCAAGCACCGATTTCCCCTGGTATTTCTGGCCGCTGACCTTCACCCTGCCGCCCAGGCGATTCTGCTGTTCCGGGGCGATTTTAACCTTGCGCATCTGCCAACTTTGCAGCGTCACATCCGCCAGATTGAAACAGTGCGCCACCAGGCTGCAAATCACTTCCGGGGCACGTCCAGGGCTGGCCAGCAAGCCGGCATAGGCCAGCATTTTGCCGTGGTGGATACGCAGTTTTTTGCGGGTCGCCTCGTTACTTAATCCCACTAGCGCGAACATACGCTGCGAGACATCATCATTACCGCCCTCGTCAAAGCAGATGTAGTAGCGGTATTTGCGCCAAATCAGATGCAGCAGCGTTAACAGCCGGTGGTTGAACACGTTGAGAAAATCCGTCAGGCGGTTTTCATTCTGGGCATCTTCCCAGGCCAACGAGTCCAGGTAATAACCGGGCAACGGCGACTGGCTGCCATGCAGCCCGAGAAACGAGACTTCCAACTCAAACTGGCCGCGAGCGGAAGTCTCCAACGCGATCACGTCACGGGTTGGAAAAGCCAGGCTGGCGGTCGATTTAAAGCGGATTGCCTCATCGGCGGGCCTGATTGAACCGGGGGATTTTGGCCACGCTACCGCCATTTGGTTGAGCAGCTCGACCAATTGGTAAAAGTTATAGCGTGAAACATCCAGCACGGGTTCGGGCGGTACGCCTGCACCCACGCTTACATCAATGCATGTTGACCCGTCTGTACCGGCCATTGGTAACATTCCTGATTATCAAGATTGATGACTTTCAAAAGGTGGAACGAGTTGACGCTGGCATACAGGGAGAAGAAGCGTGCCAGCACCGTACCAAACAGGTAGAGCTCACCTTCAGAACCAAAAGCGCTTTGCTCCAGCCAGAGGGTGGTTTGCAATCCTCTGACCGGTAAACCACGGAACAACCTGTCGATAGGCTGGGTCTCGATACGCGAAATCGCGTCCAGTTTTTTTTGCGACGACCGGGCGGATTGCCGGTTGTGTACGCTGGGAAAATCATAGGTCTGCAGGATCTGCTTTAACGAATCCTTGTCCAATAATGACATGTAGTTCAATGACATATTGGACAATAAAGACCATTGCAGGCTGCCATCCAACACCGGATACAGCGGTACCGAAGGCCGGGTAATATTGCGGAAGGTGGCGAATGAAGGACCCGCTTCCGTGCGTTTGCAGATATCACCTACACGCAGCGCCAACGGTAATTCGCGGTTGGTACAGGTCATGCTGACCGACACGTTTTCTTGAGACAGCGCCACCTGCGTCTCATCACTGCGCACAAAGGAGATGTAATGCTCAAAGCCCTTACGGAACAGCGAGTTTCTCACCCGCAGGCGGTAATAGAGCATGTTGCGCTCCTGCGCAGGCTCCACCTGATGATGGAAACTTTCAAACGCCGGATAGCTTCTGCCCTTCCCTCGCCCGCTGCCCTTGGGATCTTTGCTTAGCCAGCTTTCCACGCTATCGACCGAGAAAATCTCGTAGCGTTCAGGATGATGGTAACTGGCACACAGCGGATATTCGGTTTGCGTACCATCCAGCGATATCGCCTCGCTGTCGCGTTTGAACAGGTTCACCGCAGGGGTGCAGTTCAGGCGCAGAGTGGTTGGCCGTATCTTGACCTC